>JBBRGL010000059.1:0-11008 GCA_038240675.1 Peptostreptococcales bacterium | reverse complement strand
CTAGGTTCTCTTGTGGTGAGGTTCTGAAGGAGTAACCCTGGCGCACTGATTGCTTTCATAATGGGGTGAGTGCTCTTTCCAGCAAGTTTAATAATCTCATAAGAGATACCTGCGACAAAAGGAAGCAGCAATAGTTTGAGGCCGATCCTAACCCAAATGTTCGACCAGCTTAAGAACGAAAAGACAATAATACTGATGACCATAACAATCAATAGAAAACTTGTGCCACATCTCGGATGCAGCCGCGTAAATTTTTGTGCATTTTCAGGTGTAAGCTCCATGCCATTTTCAAAACAATGAATAGTCTTATGCTCTGCACCGTGGTATTCAAAAACGCGCCGAATGTCAGGCATTTGTGAGATGGCTGCAAGGTAGCCAATAAAAAGGCTCAACTTCAGCACCCCTTCGAGAGCTGTCAAAATTAAAGGTTGCGCAATAAAAGAGCGCAGGAGACTGATGAGAAATGCCGGTAGGACAAAAAACATCAAAAGAGCAAACCCTAAAGCGGTGACCAAAGAAAACCCGATGATCATTTTTTCAGCTTTATCCTTAAATACTTTTTCTAACCAAAGGTCCACTTTACTCTTTTCTAGGGTTCCATCCTCTTCAAAAAATTCCGCAGAATATAGAAGGGTTCTAATGCCGGTCACCATGGATCTGTATAGCTCTTTCATGCCTCTGAGAAAGGGCAATTTAAAGATAGACCATTTATCTCTTGTTTCAAGAGTTTCAACTTTATGAGCTATTTCACCGTTTGTTTGTCTCACGGAGACTGCAAGAATTGTTTTTCCCCGCATCATGACGCCTTCAATAACAGCTTGTCCGCCAATCGAACAATACTTTTGTTGTTCCTTCTTCACTTTAAACCTCATTTCTCTTTTCAAAATCCGCTTTAAACCTAAAATAACATTTTGGGCAAAGGGATTGGTATTCAATTTCGCCACCTGAATCTATTTCAACCTGTGCGCCTTCAAAAACAAAAACGCCTTTGATTTTTCTTCCATTTAATAAAGCTTTTTTACCACAAAAACAAATGGTTTTAAGTTCTTCAAGTTCATGAGCCATGAGGAGGAGTCGTGTACTGCCCTCGAATCCATTCATTTTAAAATCTGTACGCAGGCCATAGCAAATTGTCGGGAGCGAAAGGGTCACAGCCACTTCGAAAAGCTCATCGATTTGAGCTGCGTTCAAAAATTGAACCTCATCCACCAAAACACAGTGAAGTGGCTCTTTAGAAAGATGTGATTTTATAAGTTCCAGCAAATTTGTATTCCCATCCACAGTATAATCCACTTCACGGACGACACCCAGCCTAGAAACAACTGCGTTTCCACCCTTGACATCCGTCTTAGGTTTAATAATAATAACCTTCATATCCCGTTCTTCATAATTATGCGCTACCTGAAGCAAGTTTGTCGATTTTCCACTGTTCATGGCGCCGTATCTAAAATAAAGTTTGCTCATGAGGGGCTCCTGAATGACGCTGCGCGTCGCCTAATATTGCTTCGCAATGCCGAATGACGCGTTGCGCCGCCTAATGTTGCTGCGCAACGCCGAATGATGCTTCGCATCGCCAAAAGAGAGACAAAAACCCTGTGTGTGTCGCTACGCGACATCATAAGGCGTTGCTTTAGCAATATTCGACTGTGCGAAGCACAATTCGGCGACGCGCAGCGTCATTAGGCGTTGCTTCAGCAACATTCGGCGACACGAAGTGTTATTTCAATACAACTAATGGACTAGAGTTCCCCCTAATCCATCATCGTTTTTGTTGCTTATTTCATGCCATATTTTTCTTTGAACTTTTCAGCTCTTCCGCCTCTTTCAACTTGCTTTTGTGTTCCTGTGAAGTAAGGATGACACTCAGCGCAAATCTCGATACGGATGTCTTTGCGTGTTGAGCGCGTTTCAAAATTGTTGCCGCAAGCGCAGTGAACGTTTACAGTTTCATATTTTGGATGAATATCGTTTCTCATGTTTTCACCTCTTTCAAAATGGATGCTATATAACATAATAATTATATGATTCAAAATTGTCAACCCCTAAATTATAGCACGGGGATACGAATAATTCAATCTGAAATTGAACTCAATTATTCAGCTTTTGTAAAAGTCTCGTTTTTTCGATATAAATCGATAAAACTTGAATTTCTAATAGTTTCTAATAGCCAGTGATGGTAATGGTAATCCGTCCAACAATACTATTATTTGAAGTTGCTATTACGACAACAGTCCCATTACTCACAGGAGCCAATATTATTGATACACCAGATGTTGAACTAATTGTCGCATAATCACTGCCTGATTCAATCGACCAAACGAGTGTTTTGTCTGTTGCATCTGTAGGAAGCACTCCTGACATTAAAACAATCGTTCCCGCTGATGAACTGATTGTCGTTTGATCAGAAGTAATATTCACAACTGTCACAGGGACAACTTGAGCAGTGATTGTAACAACACACTCTCCAAATATGCCAGAATGCGCATTCGAAGTTGCTTTTATTGTTACCGTTCCGTTTGAGACAGCTGTCAAAAGACCACCAGTGCTGATGGCTGCAGATCCTGTTCCTGGAATAACCGACCAGACAACACTTTTGTCGACTACTGTAACCGGGAGCACTTCAGCAGCCATCTGGAGTGTCCCACCAGGTGTCGTGATCGTCAAAGCACCGCCTGTTACATTGACATTTGTCACTGCTCCCGCAAGGGTTGTAAATGTCATACTGCTCACACTTAAAGCTTGATCCAAGCTATCTTCCAGCCCTGACACAACTAAAAAGTAAAGCTGGTTTGCTTTGAGCGAAGCCGTTGGATCAAGGGTGACAACGGTCTTACCACCTACAGTTGCAAGGGTAGGTGTATACACCACCTGACTTCCTGCAAGAGAAGTTTCAAAAAGTCGAATTTGACTCAAAACGTTTGTTGTATTCAACGCACTGTTGTCTGTAAGTCTGACTTCTTTATTGAAAGTAACCACCAAATTGCCATCAACAGATACATTGACTGCCCCTGCAGCGGGTATAAAAGATTCTATAAGAGGCGCTGCGGTAGTAAGCACTGTTGTGAAAGTTGTAGTTTTTATCCCCGATATCCTTAAATCTGAATAATCTTCAAGAACATCGTCTGAAATAGCCACATAATATATTTGATTGTTGAGTAAATTAGCCGTAGGATCAATAGTGATCACCGTTTTATTTGAAACGGTTGTGACAGTTGCGTCGAAAGCAACATTTTCACCTGAGACATTGGCCTTTCTCAGGACCACTGCACTGTCGATATTTGTATTTGTAAGCTCTGTGTTGCCACTGATCATCCGGACCTTTTCGCTCAAAGTTATGACGATATTGCTGCCTACAAGTACATTGGTACTTCCAGATGGAGGACTAAAACTGACCACAGTAGGTGCTCCATCAACAATTGTCGAAAAAGTGGAACTCAAAGTCCCCAATAAACTTGCATCATCATAATCTTCAAGCATATCCCCATCGACGGAGACGTAGTACAGTTGATCGTTAAGCAAATCCGCTGTAGGGTCAATAGTTAGAATCGTCTTTCCTGAAATGACCGTTACAGAAGCATTAAAACTCACTTTTGTCCCGCTTGCATTTTTTGTTTTTAAAGTGATTAAATTATTCTCATCCACATTGGCATTCGTCAAATCTGTGTTGCCACTCTTCAATCGGACTTTTTTGTTAAATTTGATTACGATATCAGATGCAATTGGAACGTTAATAGCACCGGTAGTAGGCGTCCACGTGTCTATAGAACTTCCTAAATAAGTCGGTTGGTTAATGCCAGATGCAACATTAACAGTTGTTGGTTTCAAATCAAATCTTACGCCATTTGCATTCACATCTGCTTTTGTAATAGTGCCCGCGCCCTTAACCGTGACGTCTGCATCAGCAATTAAATAGGAAAGCTGTGAACCTTGAACGGTGTTAATCACATTGCCCGATCCTGAGACCGTTATTTTACCTATAACACTCTTTGAATCCATATTCAAGACACTGCTTTTAGCTTTTAGCAGTACCGCATCTAGTCTTGTTCCAGCCAAATCTAAATCAATCCCTGACGGCGCATCAGACTCCGTTCTAACCGCCATAAATCCATTTGACGATAAAGCAACTTCTTCAAGTTTTGCATCTCCTTGAATAATCGTATTGTCAATTCTCGTAGAACCCGTTGCAACCACGCGAACCATTGCATCCTTACGCGCCACGTAGAGCGTTGGTGCTTTAACACCATCAAAGTTAACGCTGTTACTCCCGCCACCATAAACATATATTTGTCCCTGCACCTGCACATCTGTAAGTGTAACATTTCCGTTGGCTACAGATTTATCAATGGCCAAACTTCCAGTAATAATCATGTTTCTGAGATTAACATTAGCCGAACTTATGCTGACATCCCCTTTAATCATTTGCTGAGCGCCAGCTGAACCATAGCTTCCAGGTGTGTCATACACTTGCGAACCTAAGTTTTGAAGCCCTAACGCTTTGGACAGCGCCATGACAGTCTCTGCACGGGTGATTGATCTGTTGGGACCAAAAATACCGCCAGTATAGCCACTCATAATACCCGCTTTAGTGACCGCTCCGACAGCGCCAAGTGCCCATGTAGGAATGGCCGCCTTATCATTATAATAACTTGCCGTTTGATAATCAGCTGTCAAATTAGCCACTTTCGAGATGATAGAAGCAGCCTCAGCCCGACTGATGGGTGCATTAGGCTTCATTTTGCCATCTGGGTATCCGCCGATATACCCTTTAGAGAGGGCCGTAGCAATGACAGAATAGTACCAGTCTGTATTTTTGACATCACTGAAGCTAGCGCTGTAGCCCCCCGTGAATTCAAAAGCCTTATTGACTATGGCCATGAATTCAGCCCGCGTAATTTTATTGTTAGGCTTGACAGTCCCATCGGGATAACCTTTGATGTACCCTTTATTGATCCACTCCGTCATTTTAGCTTCTGACCAGTGACCTTTCAAATCCGTTGCTGCAAAAGCAACGCCGCCAATACTATTGACAACAAGCAAAACCATCAATAACAAAGCAAATATTTTTTTCGAAATTTTCTTCATACACTATACCCCCACATTTCATTCATCATTTATTTGACGCAAAGTTGGACAAAAAGTTCCACACTTAAGTATATCATAAAAATGTCCTCTGCGAGGACGCCGAATGTCTCTTCGAGACGCCTAATATCCTCTACGAGGACGCCTAATATCCTCTGGCGAGGACGCCGAATGTCATTTCATGACGCCTGAATGATAAAAGGAAAATGCGACTTTTGCCCTCTTCGAGGGCATAAGTCCGCTTCAAAAGCGTTGCGCAGCAACATTCAGCGTTGCTTCAGCAACATTTCTACTCGATCGCCTTCTTTTTCAGAACTTCTATAAACTCAGCATTATTTTTTGTTTTGTACAATTCATCGATTAGGAATTCTGTGACTTCTTGGACACTTAAATTGGCGAATGCTTTGCGTACTTTCCAAATAACGCCCAGTGCGTCTGGGCTGAGCAAGAGTTCTTCGCGTCTTGTGCCTGATTTTTGAATGTCGACTGCGGGAAAAATGCGTTTTTCGGACAACCTCCGGTCTAGTATCAGTTCCATATTGCCTGTGCCTTTAAACTCTTCAAAGATAACATCATCCATTCTTGAGCCCGTATCGACAAGTGCAGTGGCCATGATTGTCAGAGATCCACCCTCTTCAATTTTACGGGCAGCACCTAGAAATCGCTTAGGCTTGTGAAGGGCTGCTGGATCTAGTCCGCCTGAAAGAGTCCTACCACTAGAAGGGATACTGAGATTGTAAGCGCGCGCTAGCCGTGTAATGGAGTCTAGTAAAATGACCACATCTTTTTTTTGCTCGACTAACCCTTTAGCACGAGAAAGGACCATCTCAGCCACTTGGATATGATGGGAAGGCAGTTCATCAAATGTGGAATAGATCACATCCCCCTTAATGGACCGCACCATCTCCGTAACTTCTTCGGGACGTTCATCGATCAATAAGACAATCAACTCAACTTCTGGATAATTTGCTGAAATGCTCTGGGCAATTTTTTGGAGCAGAATTGTTTTACCCGCTTTTGGCGGTGCCACAATAAGCCCTCTTTGGCCTTTGCCAATAGGGGACAGCAAGTCGATCAACCGCATTGACAAATCAGTGGACTTTGTTTCAAGTTTTAGCTGCTCATTTGGGAAAAGTGGCGTCAAATCATCAAATTCTCTTCGGTTGATGGCAAACTCTGGCCTTAGACCGTTCACCGTTTCGATTTTAAGCAGCGCCCGATATTTTTCTGAAGCTTTCTGTGGCCTCACAACACCCTTAACCTTGTCACCTGTTTTTAAATTGAAGCGTTTAATCTGGGTTTGAGAAATGTAGACGTCCAAATCGCTGCTTAAAAAATTCTTGAATCTCAAAAATCCAAATCCCGTATCCATAATCTCCAAAACACCTTCAGCTGTTATATTGTCAAAATGGTCAATGCTATCCTTGTTGTTCTTTTTTTCTATCTGTGCATAAGAAATTGCAGCTGAATGCGGTTTTATGTGTATTTCTTCGACTGAAGCAACAGACAGTGTCTGCTCTTCTGTAGAAGCAACATCCCCTAAATTCTCTTGAGTCTCTAGACCTAATATTGCTTCAATGAGTTGTATTTTATTAAATTTGGGTATGTGTTTAATACCTTTACTTTTCGCAAGTTCCCTTAATTCTACCAGTTTTAAAAGGTTCAGCTCTTGATTCATTGATTTTCTCCTATAAGTATAAGTTGTGGTGACACGCTAACAATTGGAATAAAAATTTTTGTATTTTTTCTGTTACATCATTGAGAACCATTTAGGTTTATACTATGATTAAAGTGGTTGAAATTCGCCTTTATTTACAGTATGAAATGACGCAATGAACAACTTTTGATGCACTCATCAAGCATGGAACAATTTTTATTGATTTCTTTTTTATAAACGCAATAAAAATGGTATAGTATGAGTAGTGTGTATTTGACATATTTTGATAGACGCGTGATTCAAGATTAAAGACAATTAAAGTAGCCGAAGGATTGTTGTAACCAAAAGTTGAGTAGAATAACTTAAGAAGGTGGTAAATTTGAAGCGCATTTTTACTTTTTTGATCCTATTTATAGTGCTTTCCATAATCATAGTCAATGCAGATGCAAATGTAAAGCTGCAGATCAATCAGTCTGCTTTGAACTTCAAGACCCAACCTGTGATCATCAACAACGAACTGATGGTACCCATGCGAGAGTTTTTTGAAGCATTAGGAACTCAGGTCACTTGGTATCCGGAAGGGAGAGTCATCGCCGCTTACAAAAGCAATATGTACATCAAACTTTCAGTCAACAGTAAGACAGCTTATCGCAACGGCAAAAAAGTCTCTCTCTTTGTTGCACCCTATGTGAAAAACGGGAGAACCCTTGTCCCCGCTAAGTTCATTGCAGAAACCTTCGACTTGACACTTAAAAAAACAGCGTCAAATCAGTATCAATTTATTTCCAATACCACGACACCTGAGTATTATCTCTACGCAGGCAATTTCTATAAAAAAGTTGAGTCTACTCTTTATGGGATTTCCTATCACATTCCAAGTTATTGGCAAGTCCTCAGTAGCAAAGCGGAAGTCTTCGGCAATAATGATGAATACGAGCATTACGAAGTTAGAAGCTATTATGCCGATAAAACTTATACGACCTCTTCCGCCTACTTAACAGCACTCAAGGCGGAACTTAAGAAAAAATACGGTTCTTACTCTATTTTAGAAGAAAAGTCCTATAGCTCTAAAAACTTCACGTTCAAGCAAATTCGCTCAACAGCAGGGACTGGCAAAAGTCAGAAGAACTTTATTCACTATGTGACCGTCTATAACGACAAAGCGTACATTCTCGAAGGTCAATATTTCAACCGCCGATACCTTGATGATTTTAAAACCATCATGCAAAATGCCGCTTCGAGCTTCTCTATTTCTAACGCGTCTGTTCAAATCAAAGACGAACACTATATTGAGTATTCGCCTGTATATGACTTCAACTTCCGCATCGGTGACGAAATTTACTCCAATATGGACCTCTTTGGTCGAGGCACCCTATCTGGCACTGTTCAAACCGCTATTTCAAATGTCATCGTCTCAGTGACTAAAGATAGCACAACTGCAGAGTTTTTCTTACCCGTTCAAAAGACAGACAGTAGTTATTCGGGTTTCTATTACCTTCCATTTGGCCTTGGCAAACACGACATCACTATTTATCTCCAACACTCTAAAGATGGAAAAAGATTAAAAGCCATCCAGTTTAGCGTCATCAACACAAATTCTAAAAGAATCCGCTACCTCATTCCCACAAAGTATATTGAAAAAGACAACGGAGAACTTAATGGTCTTGCAAACATCAATACCTATCGTCTAGCCGGTGACTACCAAAAGGGACTCGTACTCCTCGACTGGATGACGGAAAACATTGCGTTAGAATCCACTTCAACAAAAGATGCCATTCGCACATCTTATGAGGTTTTTTCAGATGATGTAGGAACTCCACGCGAAGTGTGTTTTCTGTATACGGCGCTCCTCAGAACCATTGATATTCCATCGCGTATATTTATGGGAATCACAGAAGAAAATCAAATTCAATACTGGATTGAAGCTGAGTTAAACGGCAAATGGATCATAATCGACTTACCAACTTCAATGGAGCGAAAAGCGGCGTACAAAAAAGGCTCTATCAAAGACTATGTAGACGGTTTCGACCTAGACCGCGTTGATTTTTACCAAAACTTTAAAACAAATTCACCTCTCAGTGATTAAGTTCACCCCTTGTACTCTCTCTTTGCATTGTCTATAATCAAAGAGGGAGTATTATTTTGGTTAAGGCATACTTTTCAAAAACGGAGGATTCTATGGAAAAACTCATTATTACAGCGGCTTTGACTGGGGCTGAGGTTACAAAAGAAATTCAACCTGCACTGCCAATCACACCGGACGAAATTGCAGAAGCCGCATATGGCTGTTTTCTTGCCGGTGCTTCAGTTGTCCATGTACACGCAAGGGATGCAGAGGGAAATCCAACCCAGGACTTTGACGTTTACAAAGAGATCAAAGAAAAAATAGAAGCAAAATGCAATATCATCGTTCAACCCTCTACCGGTGGCGCCACATGGCATACGCCCGATCAACGCCTTCAACCTGTTGAGCTCAAACCAGAAATGGCCACCCTTTCCTGTGGTACTGTCAACTTTGGCTCCGAAGTTTTTATGAATTCAGAAGAGTACATCGAAAAATTTGCAAAACGCATGCAAGAGCTCGGCGTAAAGCCGGAAATCGAGATTTTTGAACGTGGTATGATTGAAAATGCGAAAATGCTTGTCAAAAAAGGCTACCTATCAACACCAATCCACTTTGACTTTGTTCTCGGTGTTCCCGGTGCTTGCCCTGGCACTCCAGAAGATTTGATGCATATGATTTCGTGCATCCCGCAAGGTTCAACATGGACCGTAGCGGGTATCGGCCGCTTTGAAACGCCACTCGCTACAATGGCCATCGTTCTTGGCGGAAATGTGCGTGTAGGCTTTGAAGACAACGTCTATTATTCAAAAGGCGTCCTCGCAAAATCAAACGCACAACTTGTTGAACGCATTGTACGCATTGCAAATGAATTAGGCAGAGAAATCGCCACACCCGATGAAGCAAGAAAGATTTTAGGTTTAATTTAGAGCAGGAATACAAATCAGGTATCAGGTTTGAAAGCCCGGTATCTTGAAAGCCCGGTATCAGGTTTGAAAGCCCGGTATTAGGTTTGAAAGCCCGGTATCAGGTTTGAAAGCCCGGTATCAGGTATCTCGCCGCTATTGGCGGCTGGGGATCGCGTTGCTGGAGCAACTAGGGATCAGTGGAAGGGCGGAGATCAGAGATTAGTTTCTTTGATCCCCAGCACCTACGGTGCGCGATACCCAGCGGCCCAAGCCGCGAGATACCAATTTTAACATTACATACCTTGCTTGCACTTGATTCTGACCTACTGCCCTACTGCCCTTCCACTGATCCCCAGCACCTATGGTGCGAGATCCCTAGCTGCCGACTGCAGCGCGATACCCAGTGGCCCAAGCCGCGAGATACCTATGAAAAAGCCCTCACCGAATTTAATTTCGGTGAGGGCTTTTTCATTATTCCACTTCAAGCAGATGCTCTTTTGCTTTATTCAGCCGCGACTTATCCTTTACTTTTTTCAGCCTAAAGAAATCTTCTCTTTCCTTCTCCTCAAGAGCCTCTTCTATTTGTTTCGTCAAGGCTTTGTATTTAGGGATTTGAATTTTATCCAGAGCATTGGCACGTTTCTGGGTTTTTTTGATTTCTATGGCCAATTTAAAGACCGATGTCTCAAGTTCTGAAAGTTCATAAATCAAATACTTGACGGCGTTAAACGATTTGACGGCAACGTCTAGGGAAGGATTTGATCGAAAAAACCCATAGGGTGCCTCGAGCATAAGTTGTTGATACTTAATTTCAGGGAGCTCTACACCCATAACACTATGTTTTAAAACCTCATAAGATTCTTCAAAAGGAATAGTAATTCCTATTTCAGCAACCGAAGCCGACCCCATTGTAATGTTAGCGTACTGAAGTGCAGCATATGACTCAGAAAAGGAAGAAGAAATTTGATTTTGCAGTTCTTCTGCACGCTTCATAAACCTCATAAGCTCTCTTATAAGGACGTTCCTCTTCTTATCCAATAATTCAAATCCCTTTATCGAAAATGATAAAAGCGATTTAGCCTTCAGTAAATTTGCCTTTGTTGGTGCCATTACCATCATACGAGGCCTCTTCTAACGAATTTGCGAACCTGATCATTCTTTTGTCGTTTCAACTCTTTGTGGCTTTTGACACTCCCACGACTGAAGCCAGTGGGATTCCTACTACCAAAGGCGAAGTGCATTTCTGCTATCGCTGACGTGCAGGATCAGGCCGTGCCATCGGCCCTCATAGGGCAGAGCATT
>JBBRGL010000058.1:0-11104 GCA_038240675.1 Peptostreptococcales bacterium | reverse complement strand
GAATTTACCCAGCGATAAGGCTAAGGAAGTTTAAAGCTCACGCACAGGGCGCTTCCGCTTTACCGGAGAATTTACCCAGCGGCGGAGGGACACCGCTTATATAAATTCTCCTAACTAACCGCTTATATAAATTCTGATTTCTCAGGAGGTTTAAAGCTCACGCATAGGGCGCTTCCGCTTTACCGGAGAATTTACCCAGCGATAAGGCTAAGGAAGTTTAAAGCTCACGCACAGGGCGCTTCCGCTTTACCGGAGAATTTACCCAGCGGCGGAGGGACACCGCTTATATAAATTCACCTAACTAACCGCTTACATAAATTCTCCTAACAGGTAAGATAGGTCGCCGCGGGTTTAAAAAACACTCACACAGGGCGATTCTGGTTTACTGGAAAACATCTTTGCGGGGTTGGCGATCTGTTGATTCAAGGTGTGGCTGCATTTGTGATTTGAAAGTTTTATTTTGAAGCTCTGCAAGTACAAATAAATATCAGTTGCATCAATTGTTTGTCGGGTACGGCAAATACTCTCCATCGTCATATAATGATTGCGTAGTGTACTCTAATCTATTTTTGTTTCTAGTATACCTTAAAATGTCAATTTACAGGTGGCTTTGAAGGGGAGAACATTTGAGTGCGCAAACCTTTTCTTTACCGGCAGATGCCATAAGTGATAAAATGAAAATAAGGTCTATGAAATGAACGGAGGAATTTTAGTGAGCGTTATAAAGCTAGCATTCATGGGATTTGGCAATGCCGCACAGGCTTTTTCGAAAATTGTCATTGGCAAACGACAAGAGCTGTTAACGATGGGCTATGATATCAGAGCATCTGTTGTGGTTACTGCTTCAAAAGGCAATTGCTTTGTGCCGGAAGGGGTTTCTTTAGAAGCGTTACTCCAAGATATCGAGAATTATGGAATGTTTAAAAGTGTAGCTTTAGGGGTGACGACAAAGCAGGGGTTGGATCTTTTAAGCCATGCAGATTACGATGTGTTTTTGGAACTGTCTCCCCTCAATATACATACGGGTCAACCGGCTATTGACCATATTAAGACGGCGATGCATCGGCATAAACACGTCATCACCGCCAATAAAGGGCCTATTGCTTGGGCGTATAAGGAACTGAAGACATTGTCTCAAGAAATGGCGACTGAGTTCCTATTTGAAACCACCGTCATGGATGGAACGCCCCTTTTTAATTTGTACCGAGAAACCTTGCCCCTGTGCAAAGTCACAGGTATTAAAGGCATTTTGAACACAACAACTAATTTCATACTTGAATCGATGGAATCTGGATTGGGTTATGATGAGGCGATGGAGGAGGGGCGTAGACGCGGTTTTGTCGAAGCAGATCCGAGCCTTGATATTCAGGGATATGATGCAGCGGCGAAGCTGTGTGCGCTGATGAACGTCATGATGGATGCCAATAGCACACCGGACCTTATTGACCGACAGGGTATTGAGGGAATAACACAAGATCAAATTCTGTCGGCAAAATCTCGCGGCTTTAAAATTAAATTACTTTGTGAGGCCACCTTTGAAGAAGGCCATTTGATGGGTAGGGTCAAACCTACTGAAATTGCCCTATCGGACGCCTACGCACAATTGAACGGGACATCCTCTGTTGTAACCCTTACGACTGATTTAATGGGTGCGATTAGCATTTTAGAACATGATCCTGAAATTGAGCAAACAGGTTTTGGTATTTTCAGCGACTTGATGGAACTCATAAGACGATTAAAATAGTGTTTTCCACGATGGAGACAATCATAGGGAGGTTGAAAATGCAACATGAGACTTTATGCTCTAAAGAAGGTCTTCGCATCAGAAAAATGGAGACATCCGATCTTTTAAGAATTCACCCTTATGAGATTGAAGCTTCTCTTAAGGGATTTGTAGTTTGTCAATCCATAGAATCCCATACCCAAAGTATGCGCGATTCTGATATTTTGTACGTGATCATTGAAGATGAGCTGAGGTCTGAAATCATTGGTTATACGGTATTGGCAGGAATAATGAACCCACATCGCAGTATTGAATTGCGCCGTTTGGTTATATTTGAAACCAATATGGGCTATGGCAGACGGACAATGCATTTACTCAGCGCTTTTGTTTTTTCAAAGTTGAATGCCCATCGGCTTTGGTTGGATGTGCGAAGTCACAATGAAGGAGCTTATCATTTATACAAATCTGTGGGATACAGAGATGAAGGAATTCTGAGAGAATCTTTTTATTGGAATGAACAATTTATCGATATACGCGTTTTATCCCTTTTGAAAAAAGAATTTGATCAGGGTTAATCTTGGCATTTAGAGTCTGGAAGATCACAATAGAAAGCTGAGAGGCCAAATATGAAGGTTATTATTGTCGGAGCAGGGAGATTAGGACTGAAACTTGTGGAATCTCTCTTGAATGGAAATTTTGAAGTGGTTGTTTTTGATACAAATATCCGCGTGATTGAGAAGCTCAAAGAGCGTTATGATGTGATGACGGTTCATGCAAGCGGACTAGAGCTAGGAGGAATCAAGGAGATTGACCTTAAACAGGTAGACTTGTTGGTGGCAATGACGACCAGCGATGAAACCAATACGCTGATTTGTACACTTGCAAAAAAGCTGGGTTGCAAGAAAACAGTGGCCCGTGTTCGAAATCCGGAGATAACGGAGCACATGGAATACTTGCGCAATGAATTGGGGGTAGATCATATTATCAACCCTGAATACATAGCAGCCAGGGAGATTGCCCGTATTTTGTTGAAACCCTACAGCTTGTATCTGGAGACTTTCGCCAAAGGAAAGCTATCTTTTGTCAGCGTTCCTGCTCGTGGAATGAAAGATATTGTGGGTCGAAAGTTTAAGGATATTCGGTTGATCGGTTCCGTGGAAATAACCGCAATCTCAAAAGATTTAGAAATTGAAATTCCCAGTGCGGATACACTCATAGAACTTGAGGATACCCTTTATTTTGCAGGGTTGACACCTGATATCAGTGCCCTTTTATTGAAATATGGGGCTATTTATAAAAGAGAACGTATTTCAAACGTAGTGCTTATTGGCGGAGGAAAGACGGGCTATTATTTGGCAAAACTTTTGGACCGCGCTAAAATACAGATTACTGTAGTTGAGCCTAACCGAGATCGGTGTAATTTTATTGCCGAAAGACTTCCAAATGTCCTTGTGATCAACGCAGATGGAACGGATATTTCCCTGTTGGTTGAAGAGGGGCTTCACAAGATGGATGCTTTTGTAGGTATTACCAGTGACGATGAAAAGAATATACTCATGTCTTTAGTGGCTAAACAATACAATATTAAATCTACCATTACGAGTATCAACAGTCCTCACTATTTTCAAGTGGTCAATAAAATTGGGCTTGAAGGGGCCGTCAGCCCTGTGATTATTACGATTGGTAGTATCCTAAAGTTTATTAGAGGGGATAAAGTGGCTGCAATGGCACTTCTTCACGGAGGAAAAGCTGAAGTGACGGAAATTTTAATGACGGACGAATCAGCCTTAATCGGTCAAAAGTTAAAGGACGTCCATCAGCCTGAAGGTCTTTTGATCATTGGACTTGAACGCGGCCAGGAGGTATTGTTGTCTCACAGTGAGACGTGTATTGAGATCGATGATAAATTAGTGGTCTTTTGTTTGACCAACTCAATAGCAAATATTGAAGCACTTTTTAAAAGTAAGAGAGGGGGATTCTTAGATGAATTATTCTCTCATCGTCAAAATCGTCGGTAAAATTCTTCTGGTAGAAGGGTATTTAATGGCTATTCCATTGGGAATTTCCTTTTGGAATGGAGATTCGCAGCGTTTTAGTTTTTTTATTTCAGTAGCTTTGACTTTAGTATGTGGAGTTCTTCTTTCTCTTTCTAAGCACGGCACCAAGCATTTACGCATCATCGATGGAATGGCCATTGTCACTTTTGGATGGTTATTAGCGTCTTTATTCGGTGCACTTCCTTATCTTTTTTCTGGTTTTGTCACGAACCCGATCGATGCACTTTTTGAATCCGTTTCTGGACTTTCGACTACAGGAGCCACGATTTTAACGAATATAGAAATTTTGCCAAGCAGTTTAATGTTCTGGCGGTGTTTTACCCAGTGGATTGGCGGAATGGGTATTCTTGTTTTTACGTTGGCTTTTTTGCCAGCATTAGAAGGTGGCAGCCTCAATGTCCTTAAGGCTGAAGCTGCGGGGACCATGCAGGAAAAAATGGTCCCACGGGTGAAAGACAATGCTAGAGTGCTCTACATGACTTATGGTGTTTTGACTGTGCTTTTGACTGTGCTTTTGATAATTGGCGGTATGGGATTTTTTGAAGCGCTGATGCATGCTTTTGGAACGGTTGCCACTGCTGGGTTTTCTACGAGGAATCAAGGAATAGCGGCCTTCGAAAATCCTTTTATTCCAACCGTCATCTGTGTGTTTATGTTTTTAGCGGGTATAAACTTTGCCCTGTTGGTGAGCATTATCAGAGGGCATTATAAACGTATATTCGAGAATAGTGAGTTTAAGTTTTATCTAACCGCAGTCCTCATGGGCTCTACTGGCGTCGCTATATCCCTTTGGGCTGGAGGAAGCGATTTTTTAACTTCCCTCAGAAATGGCTTTTTTTTGGTGACTTCAATTGTTACGTCTACTGGTTTTACGACGCTGAGTATCAGTAGTGTCTCTTATTTTGCGCAAGCCCTGCTATTTATACTCATGTTTACTGGTGGCTGTATAGGCTCTACTGGAAGTGGCGTTAAAGCCTTTCGTGGGCTGGTCGTGTTCAAACTGGTTAGAAGAGAAGTGGTTAAATTATTTCATCCAAGGGCCGTAGTGCCTATACTTATCAATAGAAAGAAATTCAATTCAGAAAGTATTCACAGTGCTATTAGCTTTATTGCGCTATATTTTATGGTGTTTGTCACAGGTGCATTGATTATTTCTACAGATCAAATGGATCTTATTAAGGCCTTTTCTGCTTCAGCTGCGGCTCTAGGCAATATTGGACAAAGTTTTGGATTTGATAGCGTCTCAATGAATTACAGCACTTTTGGAACGACATCAAAACTTGTTCTTTGTGTGCTGATGTTAATTGGACGTTTGGAGTTGTTTACGGTTTTGGCGCTTTTTGCACCAAGGTCATGGAAAAAAGGGACTTAAGGCGAGGAAAGGAGATTGTATGGAAGATATTTTTGTGAGAAAAGCGACACTATTGGATTCGGAGGCTTTAGCTATACTGAATTATGAGTTCAACCAAATTGAAAGACCGGCGCAGTATGTTGCTCAGTGTTTGACCAATAATGCAGAAATTGTTGTGATTGCAGAAAGCGACAGCGTTATTGTCGGCTTTGGCTGTGCTCAAGTGAATCGATCTTTTTGTTATAATCATTTAAGTGGTGAAATAACGGAAATGTATGTCAGACCCGCCTTTAGACGGTCGGGAGTAGCTTCTCTATTGCTCCATGAACTTGAAAAATTACTCCTTGAACTCGATGTAGATGCTATCAAAATTCTCACGGGTGCCAGCAATAATACGGCCAAAATCGCTTATCAGAAAAAAGGATACCGGCTTAAAACCAGTTTACTGCTCACAAAAATTTTCAGTTCAGAACGTAAAAACAGCACCCATTAGGCGTTGATCGAAAGGATCAAAGAGATGGCATCAAAAGAGTATTGGGAGACTAAAAAATGAGAAGTTTTAAATTGTTAAGTGTTTTATGTTTGTGTTTGTTGGTTTTCTCGGGCTGTAAGGGGGATATTAGCACTCAGGCCTTAACGGAGTTTAAGGACTATAAATCTTATTTTGAAGGGACTGAAGGCTGTTTTGTTCTGTATCAAAACAAACTCAATAAGTACTGGATGTACAACGGGTTTCTAGCCAACGACCCAGCCTCGCCAGACCAAACATACGCTATTTATAGAAATTTGATTGAAATTGAGTTGGGTCTGTCCGATAAAATTGATCTGAGTGTCGGTGTTAACAACAAGGCGCCTATAGTCCCTAGTGATGAACTGGTGGCTTATATGGAAGATTTGAATTATGGGAATAAAGATGTGAGCGGACCTGCTCAGAATTACTGGACAAATTCTAGCCTAAAAATTACGCCAGTGCAGCAGGTGGAAATGTTGAGAAGGTTATATATCAAAGTCCTGCCTTTTACTGAACAAAATCAAGTGGAAATGAAAAAAGCTCTTTTTGTCAGCCGCTATGGTAATGCCAATCTCTATGGCAAAATGAGCTCTGATCAAGGGAAAAATGCCTGGTTTGTTGGGTTTGTAGAAAAAGAAGAAACGGCTTATTTTTTTGCTTTGAGACTTGCGGGAACAAAAGGGCAATCTGGTGAAAAAGCCAAGGCTCTCGCCATTCAAATTTTGAAAGAGGAGAAATTGTTGGGAGAGTAAGCCCCTTAAGTGGCTATAGAAATATTAAACACACAAAAACAGTAGGCCAAGGACTACTGTTTTTGTGTGTTTGGAGCAGATTTTTAGAGCCTGTGTTGCATTTAAGCCATGGGTTTTACTTCTATGGACTCAGAGTAGAGGGCCATGAAATCAAATCCATCTGATTTAAGGCGTTCAAGCTGTTTTCCAAGCTTTTTTTTCTTTTTGAAAACGGATACAATAGGGTATATTTCTCTTAAAGAAATGGAGGCTTTCACCACACTGACAAGTGAATCTTCTTCATCGTAGAGGAGTGCTACCTTTTGGCCAGACTCAAAAGAAACATTCATCTCTTTGAGAAGGTCGACGATTCGTTCATAACCGATTGAAAAACCACAGGCGGGAGCCGACACGCCGCACATTTTCTCGATCATTTCATCATAGCGACCGCCTCCTGCAATGGAATAGCCTAATGAACCATGAGCGACTTCAAAAATCGTGCTCGTGTAGTAACCCATACCGCGCACCAATGAGTAGTCAAAAGCAATGGTGTAGTCAGAGCACAAGGCTTCAATTGCTCCTAAAATGGTCTTAACATTATCATAACCCTCAGGACATAGGGATTTAAATGCTTCGATACCCTGTTCACCAATGGTGTCTGAAAGTGACATCAGCTTTGAAATTTTGACAGAGGCATAGCCTTTGGTTTCGAGTTCTTTAATAATACCTGCTCTACCAACTTTGTCGAGTTTGTCAAGGGTCATGGTAATGTCGGGGAATTCTTCTTCTGTAAAGTCTGAAGCGAGAATAAGGGCTTTGAGAATGCGTCTATCGTTTATTTTGACGATGAAATCTTTAAGGGTCAAGCGCTTCAAGGTTCTAGCGACTGTATTGATCAGTTCAATTTCTGTAAGGTTTGTCTCGTCGCCAATGACATCCACGTCACATTGCACAAAACTACGATAACGGCCCTTTTGAGGCCTTTCAGCTCTGAAAACACTGCCCATTTGAATCGCTTTGAAGATTTGAGGCAGGTCGTTTCGATTTTCAGCATAAAAGCGACTGAGCGGAAGGGTCAAGTCAAACCTAAGTCCGAGGTCAGCCAAATCATCCTCTTTAAATTCACCGGATGATGCAGACAGTTTCTCACCACGTTTGAGGATTTTAAAAATGAGTTTGGTGTTTTCGCCGCCGTCACTTCCTGTAAGATTATCAAGATTTTCAATAAAAGATGTCTCGATTTCTGTAAAGCCGTTGCGCGAATACTCATCGCGAATTGTTGAAAGGACATATTCTCTCAAGGATTTGTCCTGAGGCATAAAATCTCGCATGCCTTTTGGTGGTAATGAGCTATTCATAGAACCTCCTGTAAAATAATAAGCGCTGCACTGAATATGTGCAAACGCTAAATGAAGTGATGGAAATGTAGGGGACGTAGAGCTGTTTTCATAGTGTGACTTCATTAAGGTTTGATTTAAACTGAGTCTATCAGAACTTATTCCTTACGTCAACTTGCAAATGTCTTAGGGCATGTGTGTCTGAACCATAAGCGATCATGTCCTCTTGCAACGCAAGGGATTATGTCTTCTGAATAGCAGATTGATTAGGGTGTCAAAAGTCCGTAGTTGATCTTGTTCATACTGCATATAGTTCCGGAATGTCCAACTGGAACTATATGCAATATGAATAATCGAAAAACTTACTTTTGACACTCAAATCATGAGCATAAAGTGACCTAAATGGGTCTCGACCCCAAAACAATCACTCCCATACAACCGTCCCACGCGAAGCGCCGAACAACCCTTTCGATTCACTCTGCTATTCTAAAGATACAGTGTTTCAGGACATTTTCTATTTCGCATCACACTTGCAAATGTCTTAGGGCATGTGTGGCTCAGGAGGACGTTGATGATGGGTTCCCTCTTGATAAAGATAGCTTATTTCGAAAAGGGTTTTGAGTTGCTCGGGGTGGCCGACAAATGTCACACCTATGGGTTCACCCGTGGGTCTAAAACCACAGGGAACAGTCAACGCTGGAAAGCCAGAGAGGGCATGAAGGATTGCCAAGTAGTTGCTCAAATTATAGATTGCATCGAGATGATGGTCTTTGAGACAATTGCTTAGGATGCTTTGAGAAAGTTCTTTCATTTCGAGGGTAAGGGGTGAACCAACTTGACTGAGGGTTTCATGGCTGGTTTTAAGAAGATCTTGACCATAGGGAGCATAGTGTTCTAAATCTGATTTATTGAAATCAATGATTTCTTGGAGTGTCAAACCACACCCAACATAGTCACAGTAGGACTCAAGGCAAGGCTCGAATTCTTCGTGAAGGGTATGCAATAAAGGGGGTGTAAAGGCGGCCTCTGGAATATTCACCGTGATGACTTCTGCACCCATCTGAATCAACTCGCTTTTGATGCGGTATAAAAATTCCAAATCTCCCTCTCTGAATTCGGATGTTAAAGCGGGAGAAAGCGCTAAGCCTATTCTTTTTTTGTGTAAAGTACTGTGTAAAAAATCTGGATGTTCATCCTTTGGAAACAAACCGCCTAACGCGCAATAGGTCAAATGAAGATCAGCGACATAGAGCGCCATTGGACCTGCTGTATCAAGTGAAGAGGCAATAGGCAGAATCCCTAAACCAGATAAGGACTCATGGGTGGGTTTTAGGGTGGAGACGCCATTTTGACTTGCAGGATAAACAAGGGATCCACAAGTCTCCGAACCAATACTGACAGGTGAAAGCCCAAGTGCAACAGCGACTGCCGACCCAGAGCTAGAGCCTCCAACGTCAAATTGGCCGTAGGGACTGTGTGTTTGCCCCCCTATGACGGAATACCCGTTGGAGGAATTGGAGCTCATAAAGTTAGCCCATTCGCTTAAATTTGTTTTTCCAAGGAAAATCGAACCTGATTTTCGCAGTTCAGCGACGACTGGTGCATCTTTTTTTGCAAAACAAGTCGCAAAGATAGCTGCCCCACCTGTGGTCGGTATGGGGTCGAGGGTTGCAATGTTGTCCTTGAGCCAAACAGGTATGCCAATGAGCGAGGCGCAAGCTTCACCACGACTAAGGCGCGCATCAATGGCTGCTGCCTGTGTTAGACTATCGGGGTTCAAGGAAATAATAGCACCGTAGTGAGCATTGAATCGAAGTGTGCGGTGCAGAAAAAAGAGCGTCATTTCAGTGACGCTAAAGTATTTCATTTCGAGTGCAGCGTGAATTTGGGTGATGCTTTTGTAGAGGATAAGACTTTCGAGGGTCTGCATTCTCTCCGTCTTTAAAGAAGCAATAGCCTCTTTGCAAAAGTCACTGTTTAAGAGCGCAGGGTTTGGGGTTTTTACAAAGTTTGCGTACTGCTTTAAGATTTGATCCTCCAAATAATCGCTGCCTGGCGCTGGGCTTGTATTTGACATGTCAAGTGTTACCCTTCCATAGTCTTGAGAAGTAGCTTCATTTTGCTTTGAAGTTCTGATTCGATTTCGCCAGTTTCTTTGTCGTACCGAGAATATTTGCCGATGATGGAGTTGAAAAGATAATGGGTTGAGTACGTTTCTTCGTTTTTCAAAATGGCATAAGCACCTGCAAGCTTTAAGCTTTGAATGGTATCGAGATTTTGATTGAGGCTATTGTATAGCTCAGTGGCGACTTCTACTTGGTCAGTATGCAGCATATTGAAATAGAAAGTGAGCTGTTCGTCTTCGTAATGATTGTTGATAAAATCCGTGATGTATTTCAAACCGTTTTGCGACCGTATTCGGAGCAATGCCAGAAGTTCATATTTTAAATCCCGCATTTGACCTTCAAAAGGTTTGTAGACAATTTCAGTATCTACTTGAAAGTGCAGTTCACTTATTTTTTCGGGTTTGCCTTTATAGCGCAGGTTTTCCATCAAGAAATCTGCCCCTAACAGGGAAAGGAGGTAATTGTAAATTGCCTCAGGTGTAAAATGGGCATTGATCATTAAGATGCCTATGCCTAAGAGCGTAATCTGAGCATAATAAGTATTGCTCTTTTCAAAATTTTTCGAATAGTTGAGAATAATCTCCTTGAGTCGTTCAGGAGATATGCCGTTAATGAGTAAGGTTGCAAAAAGATTGTAGGTTTTGTTGAAAGTGTATTTCGGGGATGTATTCATATTCTCTATGCCGTTTTCTACAGCCCAGATTGCCTCGGAATATATGAGCTTTGCATGGTTAACAAGTTTGAATTTTTCTGTAAAAGTTAATTCTTGTATTCTTTTTAAATCAAATTCTGTTTGAAATGCATTGAGTACTTTTTCAACATTTGTCATCGGATGGACCTCCTTTTTAATAGCTCTTAATAATAGTTATACCACGCAATGTAGGCAAGTTGTCAGATTTATTTTATTATTGCGACAATTTAGAGATATAATAGTGATTAGGGTGTCAAAAGTCCGTAGTTGATCTTATTCATACTGCATATAGTTCCGGAATGTTCAACTGGAACTATATGCAGTATGAATAATTGAGAAACTTACTTTTGACACTCTAATCAATAGTAGTAAGGAACAAAACGCGCAAACGGACGTCTATAAGAAAAGGAGGTGTATTATGAATAATCACGGCGCTTCGCTATATCGAGTGGGTAAATACACACTGTAAAAATATGAGAATGTAAAATGTGGTACAATAAGGTCATTATAAATAGGATGGTGACCTTATGCTTAATCACGAACAATTATTTATGGCAGCGCTACAAATTTCTGATCC
>JBBRGL010000057.1:0-11108 GCA_038240675.1 Peptostreptococcales bacterium | reverse complement strand
CCACCAAAATCACCGACACCAGAAACGGATCAGTGCCAAGGGCGTCCTCTACAAGCTGCATGACTCGACGTCTAGACGCTTGATTTCCCGTGGTTAAATATTCTAAGGTGTCCGAATTTTTGCCCAGTATTTGTGCGAGGGCTTTGAGTTTGTCCACATAGACTTCTATATATTGACCTGTACGTTCTACTGAATTCGCCGTCGTCACCAGTGCATCACTGAGCATAATGTCTGAAATACTATAGTAGAGAACGCCGCTAAACAGAATCATGAGGAGTAAACTGGTCACAAGATAATAGAGGGTGAGTTGCACGCGGATATATCTGAGCGGCTTGAAAAAAAGCTTCATTCTATGCATCAGCATGCCTCACCTTCTGTTGATACTGTTTTGGAGAAACGCCATATTTCTTTTTAAACCGCGTCCCAAAATAATTCACATCTTCAAAACCCACCATCTCAGCCACTTCGTAATTTTTCATATTTGTTGAGAGCAAAAGAAGCTTGGCTTTTTCAAGGCGCTGGGACAGCACATACTCCTGAAAAGGAAGGCCAAACAACTCCTTAAATAAAGTACTGAGATACCCTGCACTAAAACCCATTTGATCCGCGAGCACACTTAACGAAAATGTGGGCTTAGCAAGTTGAGCGTCAACTTTGTCCCTTAGCTCCACTTGGTAAGTTCTTTCCCGCTCTGATCCAGACGCTTTCAAAAGCCCTTCAACCACTGTATTTGCTGCGCTTTTCATCAAATCTTTTTGAAGGGACTGAATGAGTCTTGACAAAACATCCGATACATCGCCTTTAGAGACGGGTTTTAAAATATAGTCATCCACACCCGCTTTTAGGGCAGAAACCGCATAATCAAAATAATCATAGCCCGTCAACATGGCGATTTTAACCTGTGGTTTTAACGCTTTCATTTCTTTTGCCACTTCGATCCCATTCATCTTGGGCATATTGATGTCCATCAGCACCAACTGAATATCATTGTTCTCAAACATGACCAAAGCTTGAAGCCCATTAGAAGCTTCAAGCACTTGGTCTATTCTCAATTTTTCGAAATCCACAAAAGCTTTGATGCCGCGTCTCACTAAATCTTCATCATCCACCAACAAAAGTGTCACCATATAGCCCTCTTCTGCCTTTATTTAAGAACTGTTTGCAAGTATCCATACCCTTCCTTCTCCATGTCTTCCTTGGGGATAAACTTGATGGACGCGCTGTTGATGCAGTACCTTAGGCCACCCGATTCTTTAGGCCCATCTTCAAATACATGACCCAGATGTGAGTTTCCACTTCTGCTGCGGGCTTCTGTCCGCACCATATTAAACTGCTTGTCCTCTGTGTATTTGACCACCTCAGGCACTATGGGCTTTGAGAAACTTGGCCAGCCGCAACCAGATTCGAATTTGTCTGTGGATGAAAACAAGGGTTCACCTGTTGCCACGTCGACATAGATACCAGCATCAAAATTGTCCCAGAATTCATTTGTAAATGCTCTTTCGGTTTCATTGAGTTGTGTCACTCTATACTGTGCATCTGTTAATGTTTTTTTAAGCACTTCATCGCTTGGTTTTGGATAATCACTCACGTTAATAACCACCTCTCTCACTGTATTTAAGTCAATGTGACAATACCCAGTAGGGTTTTTTTCCAAATAGTCTTGATGATACTCTTCAGCTAAATCATACCCACTTAAGGGGAGTACCTCGACAACTATTTTTTCAGTATATTTTTTTTGTTCTGTAACAATAGAGGCGTTGATTGTCAAAAGATCCGCTGGATCCGAATAGTATATCCCAGACCTGTACTGAACGCCCCTATCGTTGCCCTGTTTATTCATACTTATCGGGTCTACCACTTTGAAATAATAGGTCAAAAGTTGACTAAGGCTGACCTTCGCTGGATCATACTGCACGTGAACCGTTTCTGCATGTCCAGAGTTTTTATATACCAAATCCTCATAGGTTGGGTTTCTAAAGGAGCCATTTGCATAGCCTGATGTCACATCGTATACACCGTACACCCGTGTCATATAGGCTTCTAGGCCCCAGAAACATCCTCCCGCTAAATAGATGCTATGGAGATCCGCTTGATTATAGGTCACATTGAGGTTCGGATTGGCAGGCAGTCCACTCTTGTCTTCACCGCTTTGATTTTTGACGCTATTCAAAGCGATTTTGCTGCCCAGTTTTGTATCTTGAGATTTGCCTGTCAGGGGGAGTAAGTAGAACAGTGATCCCCCTAACAGCAACCCTATGAGTAAAAAAGCCACAATTTTCATCTGTATACCTTCTTTCTTATTTTATCATGTCAAGAATGCCTATTTTATGAATTCAAAAGTTTTTTTGATGGTTTCGTTGTCTTGGTGCCCTACAACCGTTTTGACCAGAACACCATCGGATCCGATGTACGCTGAAGTTGGGTAGGCGCGAAGACCATAAGCACTAGCGATTGTTCCGTTTTCATCCAATAATACGGTGAGGTTTTTCACCTCGACGCCTTTAAACCATTCCTTAAATCGCTCTGTGCTCTGCTCACCTTTGAATCCTGGAGACACAATGCTGAAGACCTTAAATCCATTATCCTCTGCTGCAAGGGTATCCACGTCCTCTAAACCTGCTAAACATATGGAACACCATGAGGCCCAAAATTTGATATACACCTTTTGACCCTTAAGATCAGAGAGCTTGACGACACTTCCAGAAGTATCCACAAGTTCGAAGTCAGTGGCTAATTCTCCTTGGTTCATTGTGGTCTCACTTATAGTGGCTTTGTTTTCTTCTGACATGGTTTGACTTGTATTGCCACGGGTTGCTAGAAAATAGCCTATGACTACTACTGCCACTATAAGACCGATTGCAATGCCTGTAACGCTGTTTTTGTTCATCATATGAACCTCCCTGTAATTTTTTTTAGAGCAAATTTTCTATCCATCCTGCAATGACATTGAGTTGATCAGCCATGAGTAAAAGTCCCATGAGTATGATGAGTACCCCACCAAAAACCTTGATTTTAACCAGATGCTTTTCCATATTTTCGAATTTTGACAACAGAGTATCTGACATGAGGGCCAATACGAAAAAAGGAATTGCAAGCCCTATAGCATAAAACATCATCAAGAATGCACCATAGAAGGCTGCCGTGCTCCCCGCCGATATCACAAGTACCGCGCCAAGTACTGGTCCTACACAAGGCGTCCATCCAAAACTAAACCCTAGACCCAATAAATAAGTATTTAAAAATTCATGACTCTTAGTCTTTTTAATTTTTAGCGTTTTATATTTTTCAAGAAAGCGGATGCGCAAAAAACCTGCTTGGTGCATCCCAAGGACCACGACTATAAAACCGCTGACAAGACCGAAAACACGTCCACTCATGTACCTGCCTAGAGCGCCTGCACCATAACCCAGTAGGATAAAGCTGGTCGATAATCCTGCTACAAAGAGAAAGGTTTTAACCATGGACATAACATTAATTTTTAAGAATCCTAAAGAAATAACTTTTTTTTCACTATTTTGATTTGACAATATGCCAATATAGACCGGGATTAGGGGAAAAGTACATGGTGCGAAAAAAGATAGAAATCCCGAAAGAAGTACAGTACTCATAAATAGACCATCGCTTGCCATAATCTCACCACTTTCTTTTGTTTATACTTCTATTATAGCAGTCTCCCAATCAATTGAAATTGATTATCATCATCAAAAACATTGTTTTAAGCATAAAAAAAAGCATCTATCCCTTTAATGAGAGATAGATGCTTTGTTAAAGATTAAAGGATAAATGCCTTATACCCTTTGTAGGCCATATAGAGATCAACTTTGCTGATGACTTCATAAGGCCCGTGCATGCTTAAAACACCAACGCCACAGTCTAGCACATCCGCACCGCGATTTGCGAGGATAAATGCGATTGTTCCACCGCCGCCTTGATCTACTTTGCCGAGTTCACCTATTTGCCACGCTACACCGTTTGCATTGAAAAGGTTGCGCACTTCGCCGACAAATTCTGCATTGGCATCGGAACACCCGCCTTTTCCGCGGGTACCTGTGTATTTCGTAAGGCCTATTCCATAGCCGATGCGCACTGCATTTTTCTTGTCAAGGACAGAGGCAAATGTAGGGTCAAAAGCAGCATTCACGTCTGCAGACAGTACTTTAGTGGCTGTAAAGCACCTTCTCAAATGAAGTTCGTTGTAGCCGCCTTCTTGAATATTGATAAGCTCCGCGACCAAGTTTTCAAAGTAAAGGGACTCAGATCCTGTATTGCCAACAGAACCAATCTCTTCCTTGTCCATAAACATAGCCACAGCAGTAAAAGACGGCTTTTCAATTTCAAGTATAGCCTGTAGACCTGCATAGCTGCACACTCTGTCATCATGTCCATAGCCAGTGATCATGCTTCTGTCGAATCCAGTGTCCCTTGCTTTTCCAGCGGGAACGACTTCAAACTCAGCGGAAATAAAATCTTCTTCAATAATGCCATAAGTCTCATTCAGTAGTGCCAAAATATTGGCTTTAACTTTCTCTTTTTCCTCAGTTTTTTCCATTGGAATACTGCCAACTAAGAGGTTGAGCTCTTCGCCTGAAATACCCTCTGCTAAGGTTTTTGAAACTTGATCTTTAGCTAAGTGTGGCAGTAAGTCTGTGATGAAGAAAATAGGGTCATTCTCGTTGTCTCCAATGGCAATTTCAACTTTTGTGCCATCGGCTTTGATCACTGTGCCATAAAGAGAAAGCGGAATGGAAGTCCACTGATATTTTTTGATACCGCCGTAATAATGGGTTTTGAAAAGGGCTAAATCTGTATCTTCATAGAGGGGAATTGGTTTTAAATCAATTCTAGGCGAATCGATATGTGCGCCGATAATCCTGAGGCCACTCCGAACAGACTGTTCTCCGATTACGAAAAGTATGACTGCTTTTTCTCGATTGACTGCGTAATACTTGTCGCCTACTTCAATAGAACTGCCAGTTGCAATAACTTCATCCAAAGACCTATAGCCATTTTCAAGCGCTACGCGAACAATTTCCTTAGCGCATGTTCTTTCAGTCTTTGAAGCATCTAAAAAATTTTTGTATTTCTCACCCGTTTCCATTACGCGGTCTAGTTCTCCGGGTTTCAAAAGTGTCCATGCATTTTTAAAATCCAAACCCAATTTTAGTGATTCATCCATAATAGTCTCCTTTAGTGATTCCATAAATCCTTAATCCTTTCTATTTTAACATAAAAAATTTTTTTTACGTTGCCCTTTAGCACTAATTTTATTACATTTGCGTCACAAATAAACAAATCCCTCTCTAAATTCAGAAAGGGAATACAGTTTTACAACTTTTTGATGTTGTTCTTAAAGGCATAAATGGCGGCTTGAGTGCGATCGGTGACATTTATTTTTTTAAAAATATTGGAGACGTGATTTTTGACCGTTTTTTCGCTGATATACAGTTTTTCACCAATTTCCTTGTTATTGCTGCCTTCCGCTATTAAAACAATAACTTCATACTCTCTTTTGGTGAGTGCGTTGGCCGGATTTCCCAATGCTTCTAACTTGTTGGATGATTTTGAAAATGCTTCAGCCATTGAAGGAGGTACATAGATGTTGCCACTGAGAACACTTCTTATTGCACCGACTAAGCTGTCCAAATCTGTATCCTTGAGGATATACCCCTCTGCCCCTAAGTTCATTGTTTCATAGAGATACTCAATGTCGTCATGAATTGTCAGCATGATGACTTTGGTCGCTATTCCCATATCCTTTATGCGTCTCAAAGCTTGTATGCCATTGACATGAGGCATATTGATGTCCATCAGCGCAATATCAGGTTTCAATTCCAGGCATTTTTTGATAGCTTCTTCTCCGTTCTGTGCAGTGCCAATAACATCGATATCTGACTCTAGTCCAAGGAGTTGACTGAGTCCCTGACTTAAGAGTGAATGATCGTCTACGATCAGTACGCGAATTTTACGCATTGAATGACTCCTCACTTTTTAGTGGAATACTGACGAGCAGTTTAGTGCCGTTTGCACCATTGCTTTGAATTTCAAAAGTCCCTTCCAAAAGGCCTATACGCTCTCTCATAGCATAGATTCCAAATCCTGATTCCGTGTTGATTGGATGATTGGATTCTGGAATCTGAATAATTCCAACGCCATTGTCCGTAATTTTGACAGTCACAAAATCCATATCCATGACGAGCTCAACCGTAGCAAGAGATGCCTGCGCGTGTTTAAAAACATTTTGGAGTCCTTCTTGAATAATTCTGAACAGGGTCAAATTAATAATTTTTTTGCATTTAATCTCCTGATGTTGCACAAATGTCAATCGCGTCTCTATGCCAGTCTCTCTTTGATAATCGTCTATAAGCTTTGAAATCGTGGGTTTGAGCCCTAAATCATCCAATGACATAGGCATTAAATCATAAATAATACGTCGGATGTCCTTTAGATTTCCCCTGACGATTTCCTTTAATCCTTTGATCTCTACTTTAGCCTTTTGGGGCTCCAAATCCATGAGCTTTTCACAATATTCTGCTTTGATGAGTAAATTGGCCATGGCTTGAGCGGGACCATCATGAATTTCCCTCGAAACCCTGTGCCGTTCTTCTTCCTGCGCTTTAATAATGCGAATGCCCATTTCACTTTTTTGCCGCAGATCTCCTAATTTCTCACTTGAAGCCTCTGATAGGTATTCGAGTGCGAGCCCCACTTTGGAAGTGAGTATTTCTGCGCGCCTTGCCACATCTTTAGTATCCTTCAGTCGAATCTCTAAATCTGTCCGTAATTTGATTAAATCTTTTTCTTCTTTGCGTTTTAATAATAACTCAATTTGCAAATCCTTAGCGTTTTCATATGCTTTTTTGATGTCTTTTTCACCAAATTCTTTGAAATTTTTGCTGACGACGAGCAGACGAGTCCGACTCAATTTCTCTTTAATTTCAAGGGTATCTGTCTCACTGATCACGCTGACAATTTGGTTCTTGATTGTAACCAATTGTTCTTCAATGCCTCGGAAATCTTGCCGCGCTTTTTCAGAAATTTCAAAAATTTCATTTTTACCTTCTTCAATAGCCGCGATTGTTTTAGACAAGGCGTCATTTAAAGAATTGAGTTTGATAGGCTGCTCCATAATCGCTCCTCGTACGTGACCTGTTCTTACTATTATAATTCTTTTAGGACGCACTGAAAAGAAATCTTTATTTTGTAGTGACTGAGTTGCACAACATAGGCCAGAATGCCTATGTTGTGCAGGTATCTCGCGGCGAAGCCGCTAGGGATCATGATTTCACAGCCATAGGCTGGGAATCCGGATCTAGGCGCCTTTAGCGCCGGGCTCAACACAGCGTGTCTGGCAGACAAAAGTTTACTAAGCGGCTATAGCCGCTGGGTTTTTGGGATCTTGATACCGGCGCAAAAGGCGCCTTGATCCCGAAGCACCAGCATAGCGCAGGTGCTTCTCCTTTGCATACTTCGCAAAGATGCTGAGTTGATCCCTACCCCACATTCAGAATCTCATTCCAAAACCTACACTAAACGCAACAAAACCTAGAAGATAGACCATTAGCGGACTATCTTCTAGGTTTTGTTTTTTAAGCCAGCACTAAATCCACTTTCGACCCCATAACAATACCGTTATACAACGTCCCACAATTGCCGAACGCGAAGCACCGAACAAAAAATTATTCTATCGCTAAAACGACATTCTTCTCTTCTTCATTAAGCACTCTTTCAAGATCCAAAACAATTGCTATTTCACCGGCAATTTTTGCCACGCCACTGATGTATTCACGGTCTTTGCCTTTGATAATCTCGGGCGCTTCTTCAATATCCTCTGTGGAGATTCTAATGACCTGTGAAGCCTCATCAACGATAAAACCTACATCTTTGCCTGCAACTTTGACGACGATGATCCGCGTATCCGCTGTCTTCTCAGTTTGTTCGATGTTAAATCGTTTTTTTAAGTTGACGATAGGGATAATGTCCCCTCTTAAATTGATGATCCCATCAATAAAATAAGGCGCTTCCGGGACTGCAGTAATCTCTTTGAACTCTGTGATACCCGCTACAAATGAAATATCGATACAGTACTTTTCTTTTGATAATCTAAACACAACATATTGCATTTCCGCCATTTAAACACCTCCATCGGGATCGACAATCTCAATTGAATCCAGCTGCCTCTTAAAACCTTCACGAAAAGCCTTGAGGTATTCTGTTCGAAGCTCACCTTGCTCAAACTTTTCATCAGCAGACAATCCCTCTTGTTTCATTTTCCGAGCGAGGGCATTTAAGCGTTCCATTTTTTCTAAAGGTAGCATGTGTCACTCCACTTCTTTTCTACCATTATAACAGGAATCCAACTTCTTTTTCAACTGCGTCAATAATCGCATGAGATTTTACCAGATCGTAGACTTTATTGATATCCAAATACATCACCCGATCATCCACTAATTTATCCACTTTTGAACGAATCATGTCGTAAGCGACCTTCGTGCCTTTGCCTAGTCCACTTGGGTTTCCAAAATCAATGGCTTGAGTCGATGATAAAAGTTCAATGGCCAGTACATTTCGCACATTATCGAGAATTTCACGCGCCTTACGCGCAGCTATTGTGCCCATGCTGACGTGATCTTCTTGATTGGCTGATGAAGGAATAGAGTCAACACTTGCTGGATGTGCCAAAACTTTATTTTCGGATACCAAAGAAGCAGCAGAATATTGAGCAATCATAAATCCAGAGTGAAGGCCACCCTGTTCTGTCAAAAATGCCGGAAGTCCAGACAGCTGTGGGTTGACGAGTCTTTCGATACGTCTCTCTGCTACGTTTGCAATTTCTGCAAGTGCAATAGCGAGAAAATCAAAAGGCAGTGCCATGGGTTGACCGTGGAAGTTGCCACCTGAGAATGCAATATCGTCATCTGGGAAAATCAGTGGATTATCTGTGACTGAATTGATTTCGATTTCGACACGCTCTTTGATATAGCGAATGGCATCTCTTGATCCCGCATGAATCTGTGGCGTACAGCGAAGTGTATAGGCATCTTGAACGCGGATCTCACCTTGTTTAGTGGTAAGCTTACTGCCCTCTAGAATCGTCAAAAGGTTTTTGGCCGTGTCTATTTGACCTGAATGGGGTCTAAGAGCGTGTATTCTTGAATCGAAGGCATCTGTAATCCCTCTTAAAGCTTCAATCGTCATACAGGCAGATACATCTGCGAGCTTCATCATTTTCATACTGTCATAAATTGCAAGGGCACCCACTGAAGTCATGACTTGTGTGCCGTTAATCAGTGCAAGACCCTCTTTTGAAGTGAGGTGTATAGTGGAAATGCCCGCTTTTTTCATGGCTTCAGGCCCGCTCATGCGAACGCCTTCATAGACAGCTTCGCCGTAACCCAGCATGACGAGGACCATGTGTGACAAGGGCGCTAGGTCACCGCTTGCGCCAAGCGATCCTTTTTCAGGAATGACAGGCACTACATTTTTATTGAGCATGGTAATCAGGGTTTGTAGCGTCTCTAAGCGAATGCCTGAATAGCCTTTAGAAAGGGCGTTGGCCCTGAGAAGCATAACGCCGCGGACAACTTCTTCATCGAGGGGTCTTCCTACACCGCAGGCATGTGAAATAATCAAGTTTTCTTGAAGGGCTCTTGCATCTTCTTTGGAAATATTCACGTCTGAAAACTTGCCAAATCCAGTGGTGATTCCGTAAATGACTTTTTTATCATCGACGAATTTGTCGACGGTTTTTCTGCATCTGACAATCTTTTCGATTGCTTCGGGTGTGAGTTCGACATGCTGATAACCACGTGCAACTGCAACAACATCTTCAAGTGTTAATTGACATCCATCGATATAAAGTGTAGACATAATGACCTCCCTAGGTTCATGCGTAACATTCTAAATTTATTATATCATCCTGGTGTAAAAAGAGGCACTTTATGATGGTGAAGCATGTGGTCTTCAAAATGCCAATAAAAAAGGGGCTGTATCAAAAGTCGATCCATCACCGCCTGATCGCTTCGCTAGCCGAATGCTCCTTTGGAGCGCAGAAGCGACAGCCCCTTCGGATAAATCAGTGTCTCGATTTTCCTCTAGGTGCTGAAGTTGATTTTTTTGCACTGCCTTTATGTGCCCGTTCTTTGCCCTTTAGAGCAGGATCGGTCTTTGGCTTGATCAGACACTTTGGTCCCATGCCTATAAGATCTGGTCTATCGGCAATTTGAAGTGCCTCGTAGACGATTTCATAGTTTGCTGGTTTTGAAAACTGTAAAAGGGCACGCTGCATTTTTTTCTCAATCTGGGTTTTGGGAACGAACATCGGCTTCATATTCCGAGGATCCATCTCTGTATAGTACATACACGTGCTCATAGTGCCTGGCGTCGGGTAGAAATCCTGTACTTGTTCCGGTTGGTATTTAATATCCCTCAGGTATTCTGCCAGCTTGATGGCTGACTTTAAGGTGCTACCAGGGTGAGAGGACATGAGATAAGGCACAATATATTGTTCTTTGCCTATACGCTCTGTGATTTTATAGAATTTTTTCGAAAAAGCATCAAAAGATTTACCGCAAGGCTTCATCATAAAATCGAGTACCGTCTCATCGATGTGCTCCGGCGCAATTTTCAGCTGGCCACTGACGTGATGGGTGATAAGTTCCTCAAGGAACGTCTCGTCTGGATCGGCCATTATATAGTCATAACGCAGGCCAGAACGGACAAAGACGCGCTTGATACCCTCTACAGCTCTGAGTTTTCTAAGCAGTTCGAGATAATCCTTGTGGTCTACTTTTAGGTTCTTGCAGACAGTAGGATAGAGGCATTCTTTGTCCTTGCAGGCCCCTTCTTTCAACTGCTTGGCACAGGACATATGCCTAAAATTTGCAGTTGGCCCTCCCACATCGTGGATATTGCCTTTAAAGGATTTGTCCTCAAGAAGTTCATAAGTTTCGTCAATCAAAGACTGATGGGATCTGGCTTGAATAATTTTGCCTTGGTGAAAGCTAAGGGCGCAGAACGAACACGCGCCAAAACATCCCCGCTCACTGACTAAGCTGTGTTTGACTTCCTGTATAGCTGGAATGCCGCCCATTGCTTCATAAATGGGA
>JBBRGL010000056.1:0-11231 GCA_038240675.1 Peptostreptococcales bacterium | reverse complement strand
TACGATGTGCGCATTGACAAAAGAACGCCTAGTGGTCGTGTCAGCAGCGTGGCAATAGTGGGTGCAAAAGGAACATTTGTCTTTGAAAAAGAAAAATTCAGAACAGCTATGGGGACAACCGTCTTAAAGAGCATGTTGTTTGATGTTCAAAAGGGTGATAAAATAACGGTACTGTCTCAAAGCGGTCTTCAAGCAATGGGCTCCACAGGCCTATATGTCATGTCTGCTGGTGGCATAAAACCACTACAAATGCCTATAGCAACTTTCAATGGCTACAATACAACTTATAAGTCCACCGGGCAAAAGGACTATACTTTTGTGGGACATGGATTTGGACATGGATTGGGCATGAGCCAATACGGCGCAAAGAAAATGGCTGAACTGGGTTATAATTATATTGAAATTTTGAATTATTACTATAACGGAGTAGTCGTTCGGTAGTCGCGGCTAACAATAAGGATGGATTATGCAAACCAAGGATTTTTATTTTGAATTACCCCATGACCGCATTGCTCAGCAACCCCTATTGAACCGAGATGAATCTCGGCTCATGATTGTCAACCGTGAAGAGGGGACTGTGGAACACGATACCTTCCAAAGTATTTTGAATCATCTCAGTTCTGGAGACTGTCTCGTCATCAACAATACCCGCGTTCTACCTGCACGGATCTACGGCACAAAAGACAGCGGTGCAAAGGTTGAATTCTTGCTTTTAAAGCAGTGCCAAGGGGATGAATGGGAGACACTGGTCAAACCAGGCAAAAAAGCGCAAGTTGGGTCATCTTTTGATTTTGGGAAGGGACTGAGGGGCGAAATTATCGGCCTGGGTTCAGAAGGGACAAGAATCATCCGTTTTCACTATACAGGTGTCTTTCTTGAACTCTTGGCTGAAATCGGCACTATGCCTCTACCGCCTTATATTGAAGCGACGCTAGAGGACCAAGAGCGCTATCAAACTGTGTATTCTCGTCACTTAGGCTCAAGTGCTGCACCGACAGCTGGCCTTCATTTTACAGATAATCTCCTTGACAAAATTCGTTTAAAAGGCGTTCACGTTGTCCCCGTGATTTTACATGTAGGTCTTGGTACCTTTAGACCTGTAAAAGTTGAAAATGTAGAAACCCATGTGATGCATGAGGAATATTATGAACTGTCTCAAGAATCCGCGGATATCCTCAATAGAGCAAAGGCAAGTGGCCACAAAATTATCGCAGTAGGGACCACCTCCGTCAGAACACTTGAAACCTGCACAGATGCTAGTGGCACGGTGCATAGTGGTCATGGAATGACGTCTATTTTTATTTATCCAGGCTATCGTTTCAAGTGTGTTGACGCACTGGTGACGAATTTTCACTTGCCTGAGTCCACACTGCTGATGCTCATCAGCGCTTTTGCGTCTAAGCCACTTATAATGAGCGCCTATGAACAGGCCATAACCGAAAAATACAGGTTTTTTAGCTTTGGCGATGCGATGTTAATCATTTAAAGAGGGAGAGGGTCGCCTCACCTTAAAAAAGGAGAACAGAATGGCTATACGTTATGAACTCATCAAAAAATGCTCAAAGACAGGTGCCAGAAGAGGCCGTATTCATACCCCTCGCGGCATAATCGAAACGCCAATTTTTATGCCTGTTGGCACTAAGGCTACGGTCAAAGCCATGACGCCTGAAGAGCTCAAGGGAATCGGCGCTCAGATTATCCTTAGCAATACCTATCATCTCTATTTAAGGCCAGGACATGATCTTATAGAAGAGGCAGGTGGTCTTCATAAATTCATGCATTGGGACAAACCTATACTGACTGACAGCGGTGGCTTTCAAGTGTTTAGCTTGGGACCTCTCCGAAAAATCACAGAAGAAGGCGTCACATTTAGAAGTCATTTGGACGGCAGCAAACATTTCTTATCGCCTGAAAAAGCCGTAGAGATTCAAAACGCACTGGGCTCGGATATTATGATGGCTTTTGATGAGTGCGCACCTTATCCAGCGGACTACGACTATGTCAAAAAATCTTTAGAGCGCACAAGTCGTTGGGCAAAACGCTGTAAAGAGGCGCATTTAGCAACGGACAAACAGGCACTTTTTGGTATTATTCAGGGGGGCATGTTCAAAGACCTGCGCTATGAAAGCGCTCAAGCACTTCTTGAACTGGATTTCCCGGGGTATGCTGTCGGCGGTCTATCTGTCGGTGAGCCAAAGGACATTATGTATGATGTCTTAGAAGCCACCACACCGTTGATGCCTAAGGACAAAGCAAGGTATTTAATGGGCGTCGGAAGTCCAGATGCCCTCTTTGAAGGGGTACTCAGAGGCATAGATATGTTTGACTGCGTCCTGCCCACGCGTATTGCTCGAAATGGTACAGCCATGACCTCAGTGGGGCAAATCGCCATAAAACAAGCGCGGTATATGCGGGATTTTTCACCACTGGATGAAAACTGTACCTGTTATACCTGTCAGAACTACACCAAAGCGTATTTGAGACATCTTTACCGCGAGAACGAAATTCTTTCAGCAAGGCTTTTCACCATACACAATTTACATTTTCTCTTGACCTTGATGAGCAATATGCGTTTGGCCATTGAAGAGGATCGATTGTTGCCATTTAAAAATGATTTCTATTTGCAGTATGGTTATGATAAATAATTCACAAAAAGTAGACCTGTAGTTTAGCACCCTACAATCACTCGGAGGATTTAGCGATGAAGAAATATTTCGGTGAAATGCTCATCATCGCTTTATGTACAGGGATTATGGGACAAATTCATTTCTATCCTTTTGGGACAGATTTCAGATTGACCTTAGGTGTGGTTGCTTTTACTTTTTTGATTCTTTATTTCAAAGTGCCTATTATGGCCACAGCGCTTTTGAGTTCACTTTTTGTACTCAGTCTCCGAACAGGTCTCGACGTGTTTTCGCAAACGTTCACTTTTGACGTCTCCATCAATCGCCATTTGCCGGCGCTGTTGTTTTATTTGACATATGGATTGATTATTGAACAGATTGAGATTCGAGGCTATATTCAAAGGCCTGTTTTATTTGTGATCATTATAAGCCTTGCGGATATTTGTTCGAATTTTTTAGAGCTTTTCGTCAGAAACAATTTAGGTTCTTATCAACTCCGCTCAATTTTGACAACTATTTTTATGGCTGCATTTATTCGTGCGATCATGGTGACTGTCATGTTTTGGATAATTCGATATTACAATCTTTTGATTGTAAAAGAGGTCCACCAAAAACGCTATCAAGAACTTTTGCTGCTAACGGCTAGACTTAAATCTGAAGTCCTCTTTCTCAAAAAATCGACGCAGGACATTGAAGACGTCATGGTCAAAAGTTATTCGATCTATAGTAATTCTAAATTAATTTCCGCAGGAAATTTAGAGACCCTACCGCTCATTACTGATCATAGCTTGAGTTTGGCCATAGATATTCACGAAATCAAAAAAGACTACCTCAGAATTGTTCACAGTATAGGAAAAATAATTCCGACTGAGGAACTGAGTCAGCAAATGACCCTCAAAGAAATTCTGAAGATTATTCATGATATTTTTACTGAATTTTCTGAAGCCACTGGAAAACCCATGAATTTGAGGGTTCGACACAAACAAGATGTCAATATCACACGCTATTATGAAGTTATATCCATTCTCAATAATCTCATTCACAATGCACTTGAATCCACTCAAGGCATTAATGAGCCCACAATCCTCGTCACAGCGGATGTATTGGAGAGCATTTTAATCCTAAAAGTCAAAGACAATGGTTGTGGCGTCCCCAAAAAAGACAAAGACCTTATTTTTGAACCTGGATTTACGACGAGAATTGATTTAGACAATGGAGATCTCCCAACGGGTTTAGGCTTGACTCATGTAAAATATTTGACAGAAATGCTTGAGGGTTCCATTGTATTAGATGAAGAGGTGACGGAAGGTGCAACTTTTGTCCTCAAGCTTCCAATCAGAGCACTCACAGACAAGGAGGTTTCTCTATGATGCGCATTTTGATAGTGGATGATGATGTGGTCATCGTCAATATTTTGCAACGCATTATCGAACAGTGCAATTTAGGGGATGTGGTTGCAACCGCCTCAAATGGCCTTACAGCAGAGAGTCTAATTCTTGAACACAAGCCTGATCTTGTCATGGTTGATTTACTTCTTCCTGGTCAGGATGGGATATCGTTGGTTTCGAAAATACAGGGATATGGCATGAGTACACATTTTATAATGCTGTCACAGGTAGTCGATAAAAATATGGTCGGTGAAGCTTACACAAAAGGTATCGATTTTTTCGTCAGCAAACCTATCAATTCTATGGAAATCATTTCAGTTATTCGTCGAGTAGGCGAATTATCTCAACTTAAGAGCACTTTCAAATCCATTGAAAGTGCAGCAAAGATACTTTCAAGTGATCGGTCAGATCCCAATACTCATGCTGTGAAGAGTTTGCACAATAGAAAATTGCGCTATATACTAACGGATATTGGCATTATGAGCGATTTAAGCAGCAAAGATTTGTCCTGTATTTGTGCGCTAATCCACGAGAATTTTTCAACGAGAAAGGCGCCAGAAGAAATGCATTTGACAGAATTACTCAGTCTGTTACAGGATAAATATTTACAGGAAAATGGGATAACGACTGATGCCAAAACCATAGAAATGCGTATTCGCAGAGGTGTAACCAAGGCGCTTCGAAACCTGGCGTCCCTCGGAATAGAAGATTATGGTCATGAAAAATTTGTTGAGTACAGCACCTCACTCTTTGACTATTCAGATATAAAAGCAGAAATGGATTTTTTAAGAGGCAAGACCACAATCGGCGGGAAGGTGAACATTAGGTCTTTTATCCGACGTCTGATCATGATGACAGACCCGAATATCGAAAATTAAAGAGAACATCCACTTATCATTGGAGCTTGATTGATTCTCCAAAATTTTATTAATTAAATTTAATAAGTGGATGTTCTTTTCTGTTACTTTCTGTTCCATCGAAAATACAATAAGAAAAAAGGAGGTATTACTTTGAAAAAACAACTAGCATTCATTATTATTGGGTTACTCGTGTTTTCTATGGCCTTGACAGGCTGTACACCAGCTCCCGCTGCTCCGGCTGCACCAGCTGCAACTGAGGCTAATGCAGTAGCAACTGAAGCAGCACCAGCGCCAGCTAACTTAATTATGGCAACTGGCGGAACTTCAGGCACTTACTATCCATTCGGTGGTGCAATGGCTCAGATTTTCAACTCTAAAATTGCCGGAATGAACGTTACTGCACAGTCTACAGGCGCATCTGTAGAAAACTTAAAGTTAATTGGCAAAAAAGAAGTTGAGTTGGCAATCGTACAAAACGATACAACAGATTACGCACTTAAAGGCATCGAAGTTTTCGCAGATGGCAAAATTGAAAATGTACGCGCCATTGCATCGCTTTACCCAGAAGTTATTCAAATTGTCGTTTCTAAAAAAAGCGGCATAATGTCCTTGGCTGACATCAAAGGCAAAAAATTCTCTGTTGGCGCTCCTGGTAGTGGTGTTGAAGCCAATGCAAGACAGATTCTTGACGTTATTGGTTTAACGTATAAGGATTTCACGCCTAACTATTTATCCTTTTCTGAATCTGCTGATCAATACAAAGACAATCTCATCGATGGGTTCTTATTTACATCAGGCATTCCAAACTCAGCAATTCAAGATGTAGGCGCTCAAAACGAATTGACTTTCCTTTCAATTGACGACGCTACAGTTTCTGCACTCACTGCTAAATATGAATTCTTGACTGCTTACACAATTCCTGCTGGAACGTATCCAGGTCAAGATGCAGATGTTAAAACAGTATCTGTTAAAGCAATCCTCGTTTGTGGAGCGGATGTCTCAGAAGAAGCTGTCTACAACATCACAAAAGCACTCTTTGAATTCCAACCTGAATTAGCATCAGCACATGCAAAAGGCAAACTTTTAGACATCAATAATTCAACTGACGGGATTTCAATCGAATTCCACCCAGGCGCTGCAAAGTATTTAACAGAAAAAGGGATATTGAAGTAGAGTTAGCGCCGGACAGGAGTTATCTTGTCCGGCTTTTACTTTAGTCAATCAAAAATGAAAGTGAAGTGTTTGATCTATGCAAAGAATAAGTTGCTTGGTGTTCATATTTTTATGTTGCATAGCTGTTTTAGGTGTCCCAATTACTGCAAGACTTTGTGTTGAGAATTCTAAGACGCATGAAATACTGAGAACTTTTAAACTAGAGGATCAAGAAGAATTTTACGTAGAATTTTTGCACTCCGTCAACCGAACTCTTGTCAGAGAGTATTACAAGATTGAAAAGGGTCAAATACATTTATTTAGAGCGGAATACTCCTCATTTGGTGCGGGTATGCCAGAAGTACCGGAACAGGAGGGTGCAACCCTCAAAATAGAAAATGGCATTTTGCATCTAGACGGCATAGACACTACTTTGCCGGAATTCATCTACAGAGTTGGAACCATCGCAAATCATACTTTATTTATTAACGGGACTTCTATTCCGTTAAATAAAATTGCTCCGGAACAAACGGGACTTCGGTTTCAGTACCGCAAAGTGCCCTTGTATATTTTAATGAGGAGGTTCGACACGAGTAATGGATGATGATCGCACAAAAATAAGTGAGGAAGAGACCGTCAATATTGATCTAATCATGGAAAAGTACGACAGGGAATCGGCTTTTCGAAAACTATCCGGCTATCAATTAAAAATCGTTTCCATTATAGCAATTTTATTTTCTTTTTTTCAAGTATACACTGGTGCATTTGGCATATTGCCATCACAGCTGCAGCGCTCAATTCATTTGACGTTTGTTTTGGTATTGGGTTATTTGCTTTATCCCTCTTTCAAAAAAATGTCCAGAACGCGTTTTCATTGGTTTGACGTAGGTCTAGCTTGTACAGGTGCTTTTGTTGGACTCTACTGGGTTTTCAACTACAATGGACTTATGATGCGCGCAGGTAGTCAAACCACGCTGGATATCGTTGTAGGCGGTTTAGCCATACTCCTTGTTCTTGAAGGTGCAAGACGCGTCGTGGGGACTCCTATAGCGACGATTGCCGGAATATGTATTTTATATGCAAAATTCGGTTCGATTATGCCTGGGTTTTTCAATCATAGAGGCTACTCTGTGGAACGCATTATCAGCCATATGTACTATACAACAGAAGGCATCATCGGTATTCCTCTTGGAGTAGCTTCTACCTTCATATTTTTGTTTATTCTCTTTGGCGCATTTCTCGACAAAACCGGAATCAGTAAATTCTTTATTGACATCGCAAACGCTTTAGCAGGGTGGGCAGCTGGCGGTCCTGCTAAAGTTGCAGTACTCACCAGTGCGCTACAAGGAACAGTTTCGGGCAGTTCAGTTGCCAACACTGTCTGTACTGGTAGTTTCACCATTCCACTGATGAAAAAACTTGGTTACAAGCCAGAATTCGCTGGAGCTGTTGAAGCCGCAGCCTCTACAGGTGGGCAAATTATGCCTCCCATCATGGGTGCAGCTGCCTTTCTCATGGCAGAGTTTTTAGGTGTGCCCTATGTTGAAATCATCAAAGCTGGCGCAATTCCAGCACTTCTTTATTTTACAGGAATCTGGATTGTCGTTCATCTTGAAGCAAAGAAAGAAGGCATGAGAGGACTTAGCAGAGATGAACTCCCAAAAGTTTGGGATGTTTTAAGGAAACAAGGTTATATGATTTTGCCACTTGTGGCCATTATCTATTTCTTGGTCAGTGGCGCAACACCTATCAAAGCTGCGATGTACGGTTTGGTGCTCACCATCGTGACGAGCATGTTTAAAAAAGCCACGCGCATGACGCCTAAAATTTTTTTAGAAGCGCTTGAAAGTGGAGCTCGAACAGCATTAGGCGTTTCAATGGCCTGTGCATGTGCAGGGATGATCGTAGGGACCATCACCCTTACCGGACTTGGTCTTAAAATAGGCAATGGTTTAGTGGGTCTTGCAGGCGGTAATTTGCTTTTGACTTTGTTCTTCACCATGATTACATCCTTGATTCTTGGAATGGGCGCGCCTACAACGGCTAATTACATTATTACAGCGACAATTGCAGCCCCTGCCATCGTTCTTCTCAACGTACCACCCATTGCAGCCCATATGTTCACTTTCTATTTTGGCATCATTGCAGACATTACACCACCTGTCGCTCTTGCAGCTTTTGCCGGTGCAGCAATAGCAAAAGCCGATCCTATAAAGACGGGACTCATCGCCTCCAAACTCGCCATTGCGGCCTTTATTATTCCCTATATGTTTGTGTTCAATCCAGCAATTTTAATGATTGACACCAATGCCGTGGAAGTAATTGTAATTATTATTACGTCAATTATTGGAATGGTTGGTATTGGAGGCGCCATGGAAGGTTATCTCATTACGCATGCTAATTGGCTTGAAAGAGGTCTATTGCTGGCAGGTGGACTGATGTTGATTGTTCCAGGTCTCGTCACAGATATTTTAGGACTCAGCATTTTGGGACTTGTATTTATCTATCAAAAAAGAAAAACGACGAAGATTAAAACAGTATAACTCAATCCAATAAAAAGATTGAATAATGTGAATCTGTCCCTGCGTATGGCTCTAAGCCATATGTAGGGACAAAATTTATGCATTTAAAAATTGATTAGAGTGTCAAAAGCAAGTTTCTCGAATGTTCATACTGCATATAGTTCCAGTTGAATCATCCGGAACTATATGCAGTATGAATATAATCAACTAAGGGCTTTTGACACCTTAATCAAAATTATAGGTGCTTTATAAGACAAATACAGTTATAATGGATAAGAGATTAAACATTTATTTAAGGGGGAAACACAATGCCAACGATTCTTTTATATGGTGGAATGATTGCAGTACTGTATTTCATGTTGATTATGCCTCAACAAAAGCAACAAAAAAAGCTGAAGGCTATGCGTGAATCACTCGAACTCGGCTCTAAAATCATCACTATTGGCGGGCTTGTGGGCACAATTGTTTCTTTAAGCGATGATGAAATCACTATTGAAGTCAATGAACAACAAGGGACTATGACTTATAAGAAATGGGCTATTGGTAGACTTTACGATGATACATCGAAGTAATTCTTTGTGTTTATAAAGGATTATGGTATACTACTTACGTTGAATTGAGTTTCAACGTGTCACTATTCACTGAAAGTCAAAGGAGGTGTAGTATGAAGCTTATTCAAACGCTCTCTAAAGGGTCGTTGAAGGATAATCATGACAAAATGGGTTGTGGCGAATGCCAAACATCTTGCCAGTCAGCTTGCAAAACTTCATGTACAGTAGCGAACCAAGAATGTGAAAGAAAATAGGCAGTCGCAAGACGCAAAGCAGCTTCGGCTGCTTTTTATGCGTTATAATGGTTAGGGTTTATTCTAGAAAGGAACGATACGTGATTCATATTTTTCAAATTAAAGAGATATACATGGTCCATGATGTCAACAGCGGTGCAGTGCACGTTGTGGAGCCCATCGTTGCAGATATTTTAAAGCTCTACCAGAGTCATTCGCCAGAAGGCATTGTGACACAGCTTGTTTCCCTTTATTCTGAGGAGCGAGTGACGGAAGCACTGGTTGAAATAGAACAATTGATCGAACAAGGTCTTCTCTATAGTCCGGATCATTATATTGCCTCAGATCGATTTAGAAATAAAAGTCCCGTGATTAAAGCGCTTTGTCTACACGTGGCACATGATTGCAATATTAACTGCACGTACTGCTTTGCTTCTCAAGGAGAATTCAAAGGACCTAGAAGTCTTCTGGATTTTGAGACTGGTAAAAAGGCACTGGATTTTTTGGTGGCTAAATCTGGAAACAGACGCAATTTAGAAGTGGATTTCTTCGGTGGAGAGCCTTTGATGAATTTCCAAGTGGTTAAGGATTTAGTGACTTACGGACGTTCTATAGAAGAAGCTGCTGGAAAGAATTTTCGCTTTACTTTGACGACAAATGCTGTTCTTCTCGACGATGCCATTATTGATTATGTCAATGAAAATATGCACAATGTGGTCCTCAGCATTGATGGTCGCAGAGAAACTAACGATAAAATGCGTCCTACTGCAAATGGAAAAGGCACTTATGATATAATTGTTCCAAAAATCAAAGCCCTTGTAGAAAAAAGAGGCAATAAGAGCTATTATGTAAGAGGGACCTTTACACACCACAACTTGGATTTTTCTCAAGATGTGATCCATCTTGCTGATTTAGGATTTACCAACACCTCCATCGAACCTGTCGTCTCTTCGCCAGAGCATCCTTACACCATTCAGGTAGAGGATTTGCCGCAGATTTTTGAAGAGTATGAAAAACTGGCAGAGGTAATGATTGAGCGGAAGAAAGAGGGCAAGGGCTTTCAGTTCTTCCATTTCAATATAGACCTGGCTCAAGGACCTTGTCTCATTAAGCGTGTAGTAGGGTGTGGTGCAGGTTCTGAATATGTAGCCATTACCCCTGAGGGGGATATTTATCCCTGTCACCAGTTTGTGGGTCAGCCAGAATTCTCTATGGGCAATGTCCATGAGGAAACTTTCAAAGGTGAACTCGCCACTCAATTTGCAGATGCACACGTTTACTCGAAGCCCGATTGCAAAGGGTGTTGGGCCAAGTTCTACTGCTCAGGCGGTTGTCATGCCAACGCTTTCAATTTTAATCAGGACATAATGGTTCCCTATTCAGTGGGCTGTGAAATGGAGAAAAAACGCATTGAATGTGCTTTGTATATTCAGGCAAGAGGCTTGGAGGTAAGTGGTGATTAAAGACTATCAAAATTACTTCCCCAAAATTGAAGACAATGTCTTTGTGGCAGAATCAGCGGACGTCATAGGCAAAGTCACAATAGGCGCAGGCAGCAGTGTTTGGTATGGTTCAGTACTAAGAGGTGACGGCAGTACCATCACTGTTGGCAAATGTACCAATATTCAAGATTTGACGGTAGTCCACATCGATGAAGGTATGCCGACAACGATTGGAAATCACGTTACAATCGGTCACAGAGCCATTATCCATGGGTGTACCATTGAGGACAATGTATTGATCGGCATGGGGGCAATTCTCCTTAGCGGATCCTATATTGAAGAAAACACCATTATTGGTGCTGGTGCACTGGTGACACCTGGCAAGCGGATTCCAAAAAACTCGCTCGCAATTGGAAGTCCTGCGAAGGTGGTTCGTCAATTGACAGAGGAAGAAATCAT
>JBBRGL010000055.1:0-11301 GCA_038240675.1 Peptostreptococcales bacterium | reverse complement strand
GACGAGACTGCATTACAGACTCGTGCTCATCCGATCTAGGTCGCTACCGCTTTATCGGAGATTTTACCCAGTGATATGGCTAAGGAAGTTTAAAGCTCACGCATAGGGCGCTTCCGCTTTACCGGAGAATTTACCCAGCGGCAGAGCTAAGGAAGTTTAAAGCTCACGCACAGGGCGCTTCCGCTTTACCGGAGAATTTACCCAGCGGCAGAGGGACACCGCTTATATAAATTCTCCTAACTTGTATATAGTAATCTAAAAGTGGTCCACAAATTCGATAAAACCAATCGAAAAGTGGTCCGCTATTTTATTTCAGAACCAAAGTCTGTAGTATGGATTATGGAGGTGAAAGGAGTGATAAAACTGATGGACAAAAATGCAGTGATTAAATTATATCAGAGAGGAGAATCGTATAGAGCAATTGGGAAATCATTAGGGATTAACAGAAAGACCGTTGCCAAGTACTGCAAGGAATACAGTCAAGAGATTGAAAATCTTGAAGTAGAATCATTGGACCCAAAAGAAATTCAGGAACGTATTTTGTCAAAGCCCAAATACCGTTCAAGTAATCGAAAAGCATATAAATATAATGCTGATATCGATGTATTACTTGATACATTACTTTTGGAGGAAAAAGAGAAAGACAGCCTGCTCGGAACAAGGCACAAACAAGCACTCTCGAATGTTCAAATACACAATAAAGTCATTGAAGCTGGCTATGATATTGGAATATTGACAATCAGCACTAAAATTAAAGAAAAAAGGACATTTATAAAAGAGTGTTTTATCCGTCAAGAATACGCGCTTGGAGATCGGCTAGAATTTGACTTTGGAGAAGTTTTGCTCATTATAGCTGGGGAACGCAAGAAGCTCCACATGGCGGTGTTATCATCGCCTTGTAGTGGTTTTAGATGGGCTTATCTTTACACTTCTCAGAAGAAAGAAGTATTTCAGAGTGCTCATGTTGATTTTTTTGAAATGGTAGGCGGTGTCTATCGAGAAGTTGTGTATGACAACATGAAAAATGTCGTTTCAAAGTTTATTGGCAAGCACGAGAAGGAGCTCAACGAAGATTTAGTGAACCTTGCAATCTATTATGGTTTTGATACAAATGTCACGTAAGCGTTTTCAGCGGGAATGAAAAAGGCCATGTCGAGAGTAGTGTGAAAATCCTTAGGCGTGAGATCTTCGGCCCCAAATACAAGTTCAACACCTTTGAGGATGCTGTAGAATATTTGTCGGATGAGCTCATTAAAATAAACAAAAGCTCACGCATCGACATAGAAGTAAAACAGCTGCTCCCCTATAGGCCTAAATTAGACTTAGCAGACATTAGACTCGTAACCATCAATAAATACAGTTTTGCAAGGATTAACAACACTATCTACTCTGTACCTGACTATCTGGTAGGGAAAAAGCTCACCGCAAAAATGTATCATGACGTCATTAAGTTTTATAGTAACAGCCACTTCGTTTGTGAGCATAAAGTTGTAGATGGCTTGAATGCCACAAGCATTGACATTCGTCACTATCTTAGGACATTCAAGAAGAAGCCAGGGGCAATTAAAAATTCATTAGCACTGAAAAGTATGCCTAGGCTCAAGTCCATCTATGATACTTATTTTATCTCAAATCCAAAAGCTTTTATAGAACAATTAACCATGCATCAAGATCTCCATTATGATGTAATCGTTGAAAAACTGAGAAATTATTGTTGTCGTGAACACTCCAACATCAAAAGTGAATCTATTGCTTTGATCACAGAAAATCAATTAAACATGTACAATAACCTGTCTATTGGAAGGAGCACTGATGTTAAACATTGAAAATCTCTCACGAGAGTTGAAACTTTCATATCTACAAAAGTACGCCTATGAGTTAATGATCGAAGCGACTCAGCTAAATATGGACTATAAAGAATTTCTTGAAACCTATTTAACCCGGGAGCTTGAGCAAAAAAAAAACAATGGCATCAAACGAAGAATGCGATACGCAAGGTTCCCCGTCAAAAGATACATTGAGAATTTTGATAAAAGTAAGTACAAAAATGAATTCAGAAGCACCTTCAACGAACTCGAAACATTAGATTTTATTAAAAGGAAAGAGAATGTCATTTTAATAGGATCACCAGGCTCAGGCAAAACACATTATGCTATTGGCCTTGGTATCAAAGCCATTGCAGAGGGCTATTCCGTTCTTTTTGTATCCGTGCCTAATCTTGCTATTGAACTCAGAGAAGCACTCAGCAAGCACCAACTAAACGTTTATAAAAGCAAGTTCGAAAAGTATGACATTGTTATTTTAGATGAGCTTGGCTATGTCTCTTTTGACAAAAGCGGTGCTGAAATACTATTCAACCTGCTTTCTAATCGAAATGACAAAGGGTCCATTATTATCACTTCAAACCTCACCTTTGATAGATGGAATGAAGTCTTTAATGATACCGTTCTGACTGGTGCCATGGTAGACCGACTAGCTCATAAAGCTTACATTATGGACATTTCAAGAGATGTAAGCCATCGCTTTGAAGAAACAATATCCTGGATCAAAAACAAGGAGGATCTTAAATGATAGCAGATAAACATCTTATTGAAAGAATATGTCAAAACTATGGGCTAGAACCAAACAACATGTTTGTGGAGTATGTCCTCCAGATATATGGTCGTGAACCATTTCCTCATACTTGGACTGAGCAAGACTTATTTGAACAAATCCGAAAGCTGATTATGCGATACTCAAGTGGTGATTTACAAATCCGGCTAAAGAGCAGAGAGGAACTTTGGCATGATGAACGCGAAATCTTGCAAACATTGTACACTGAAAATAGAAAGGACTATACAGTACTCGTGGATCACCTATATGAACTTGAGCAATTACTTAAAGAAGCAGACATTACTTTGCCCAATGCTCATTTAGATTTTTAGGTTCCCTTATATCCTTGCCTCTTTGACATCTGATTTATCAGGTGTCTTTCTTTGATTAAGTGGACCGTTTTTCAATTGGTTGGGTGGGCTATTTTTGGGTTGACAAATACATGCCAGCCAAATGAACAAGAAAATCATCGACGACCATATGATCAGACGCGTCATTGAGGGCGAACTTTCATAGTCTTTTTACAAACTACAGCTTTGACAGCTCATCCGGCTATTGGATGACACCAGACGCCGGCAATCTGGGGACAGAACAAACCGGCTTTAACAATCACCCTTCTTGTATAATACGCTTAAGCGTATTATAATAAAGTGAATTAAACTAGCGTTCTACTTGTTTTTGGAGGTGGAGTTTTATGGAATGTATTACAGTTTATGAAGCGGCGGAAAAATGGGGCATATCTATACGACGGGTGCAGTATCTATGCAACCATGATATGATACAGGGAGCTGTCCGGTTTGGCAAGGTATGGACCATTCCAAAGGAAGCGGAAAAACCCAAGGATGGCAGATATAAAGCAAATGAAGAAAGACAAAACAACCTTGTCCAGCCTTTTCAGTCCATAGGTGGAAATGAAGAAATGCTGTCAAAGGTTATAGAATTTTTCCCTTATCCAATTCAAGTATATACACCGGATGGAACGCTGATTTTAACAAACGAAGCATGTTTAAGAACTATGCACATATCTTCAAAAGATAAAATTGTTGGTAAATTTAACGTATTGAAGGATCCCATTATTGATAAATGGGGAGAAGATGTGAGAGTACGTATTTTGAGTGTATTTCAAGGTGAAACTGTTCAATTCAATGATTTGAAAATGCCTATTCAAGGTATTATTGATAAATTTGGTAAAGAAGAACTATGTTTTGACATCAGTTTCCAAAACATAACTTGTTTCCCCATATACAATGATAATCTTCATTTGGTTTATGTAGTAAATGTTTTTATTACTTCAAAGCTGTATAGTGGAAAGGAAGAAATCGTTAAAGCAAAGGAGTATATAGAAAGCTATTGGCTAGAGGAATTCAACATAGATGAAGTGGCAGGCGCTGTCAACCTTAGCAGATATCATTTTACCCGTCTATTTAAAAAGCATACGGGTATGACACCCTACGGCTACTATCAGGACGTTAAGATAAGCAAACTCAAGGAAAAGCTGTGCGATAAAAATCTATCCATATCCCAGGTCTTTGCTAACTGTGGTGTGGATTACAATGGGAATTTCCCAAGGATATTTAAAGAAAAAATGGGTATAACCCCTTCTCAATATCGAATATTAAAGACTCAAAACTAAAAAAACTCAACAAAAAGGCTTTCAAAAACCGCAATGGTTTTGGAGCCTTTTTTTTATGCAATACAGCCATAACCTACGTTAATTGAGCACTAGTTCAATATCCCATTTTTCATTGTTTGTATATTATTGAACTGCAGTGAATACAGAACTGAATCAGGGGGTTCAGTCAGGAAGGAGGGTGTGAGTTATGCCGAGAAAAAAGGCAAGGCAAGGGAACGACCGCTTGTAGAACTCATTAAAACGCTTAAAACCTTGCGGAGGAAAGAAATGATACTGGACAGCGTAGAACAAAAATTTCAAAAGCTTATCCTGAATGAAGGCTTGTTTTCACATACCATTAAGGATTTTCCGTACCCAATGACGGTATTTCGGCAAGACGAGGTTCTGGTATTTGTAAATAATGTGCTGTCTGAAGAAACTGGACTATATATTGCTGATCTATCTAAAAGTAAACATAACATTTTGAATCGAATTACTGACTCGAACTTTGAAATTCTTGATGCCGTGGAGGATGTGTTCATGAGAGAAACAACTTTTTTAAACGACCTGTCCTACCCACTGGCTATGTTTATATGCGAAAGGTCGAGCAAAAGAATAAGCAAAAAAATATCAGCTTCAAAATATCAGAGCGCCATTTTTTTTCCCATTATTGAGGATGCAGATCAAATCACTCACGGCGCTGCGGTATTTATGTAAAAGGGGTGTGCGAAAAGTGTTTTCGCATACTGAGGAACAGAGATGTGCAGAACTAAAAAACACTAAAATATCAAATAAAAATTCAGGAGGTTATTTAAAAATGAAACGACTATTATCAATCACATTATGTCTTGTACTTATGCTTACGGCACTATATATTCCTGTAAGTGCAGCAGTTTCCCCTTTGAAGGTGGAAATAGGGAAAACGGCAGCACTTGAATATACTGAGCTTGATACCATTGAATTTGAAGCAACCACAACCGAACAGGAAAACGATACAGTTGTACGTTACCCTGAAAAAAATGAGTTTGACTGGAGTCTGGTAGATTTTGCAACGGGAATTCACTCCTTTACGGGCACATTTGAAACAGACTATGGAAAGCTGTCAATGGTACAAAAAGGCGACAAAGTCACAGGTCATTACCCTCACGACGATGGTAGGATTGACGGCACGATTGTGGACGGAGTTCTTTACGGTTATTGGTATGAGTCTCCCTCATTCGCTCCACCGAGCGATGCAGGACAAATCGTATTCGTTATGAACAAGAACGACAAAAACTGCACGGGTTGGTGGAGATTCGGAAATAGCGATGGATGGACGCTTTGGTCAGCGGGTACTCGCAACGAACAGGAGACATCGGTCTGGGCTTCCGAGGGAGCCTCTAAAGCGGACGCATTTGGTCTTATATCCAACAATTTGAAGGGAGCAGATCTGACGAAGCCCATCACCCGTGAGGAATTTGCAGAGCTTGCAGTTCGGCTTTATGAAGTATATACTGGCAAGAAAGCAGACCCAGCACCCGAAAGCACCTTCGCCGACTGCATAAACCCTGAAGTGTTGAAGGCGTTTGAGCTGGGTATAGTCAGCGGCGTAGGAAATAGCAAGTTTGATCCAAAAGCACGCACCAACCGAGAGCAGATAGCCACCATGATGAAAAGAGTTGCCAAAGCAATGAAGCCGAATGGGGACTTTTCAATCAAGGGTGCACCCTCCTTTGCAGACGAAAAGCAGATGTCTGGATGGGCACTTGAAAATATTAAGTTTATGAGCAAAAATGAATTTATCAAAGGAGCAAATGGTAATTTTGAACCTAAAGGTACTTGCACACGAGAAATGGCAGTGCTGATAGCAGTAAGAGTATATGAATCTTATAAAAAATAAATAAGGGGTTTTTAATGGGGTGGCGTAATAAATTTTCGCGCCGCCCCGATGGCAATTTAGTATAGTCAGGTTGTTTTAAAAGGGGTATTGTAACTATTCAGTCGCCCCATTAAAAAGCAGAGTTTCCGAGCGAGCAGCCAGTGCCTCTTTAATAGCTGTAAATGCATTTATGCAATGCTTGTTAGCAGTACCAAGATAGGACATGATAGTTGCAAATGTATCTGCGCCGTCCTTGGTTCTGAAACAACCTGAAACCTTTTGTTTCACTTTGAACATGCGGACATCTCTTTCCGCTTGATTGTTTTCGAAGGGGACGTTGAAGTCTTTGATAAAGAGACAGACTTCGGCCTTGTAAATAGCCAGCCGTTCAACAAGTGACCGAACCTTGCCTTTTTTCTGACGACCACGTTTTCAGAGGGTTTATCCTCTATCGGGTTTTGCATTCTGGCATTATCAACGATGGCGTCATATTTTAAACTGAATCCGCGAAGATAATAGTCCGTTAATTCTGCTTTGTGTTTGCAGACAAACCGTTCTTTCACGGTTTTCATGCGAAGCAACAACTGCATCATTTCTTCGGCCCACGTCTGCTGAGGATCATTCTCCACAACACCGACCATTTCTCTTAGAAGATGGGCGTTGCAGGCCGCATGAGTGATGGTGTCATACTTGTAGTACGGCATCCAAAAGTCGTGCACGGCCGTGCCCTGAAAGTGAGGCAGCACACCACTGGAGTCCATGCCTGTTGTACCTCTTCTTTCCTCCACCGTCAAATGGGTGAACGCATGATTAGAGGCGCTGTGAACCCAGTGTAATTTCTTATCAACACGTACACCGGTTTCGTCAAAGTGCACCAAAGGCAATGTGCATACCTTTTGACGGATCTTTTCAACCGTATCTCCAAGGATGACGCTGCAATTTTTCACCATAGAACACACGGTGCCTGTGCTGATTGGAATCCCAAAGACGGCGCTTAGAATATCATGGGTGCGCTTGATTCCCACCATGCCTGCTGTGTTAAGCGTGATTACCAGCGCTTCTAAATTATCGCCGTATTGGATGGTGCTATTCACGTTTTGAGGGAAAGATCCACTAACAGGTTCGCTGTTTTTACGCAGACACTCGAAAGATAAGGTCTGGTGTGCAATCACTTTAGTTTGAACTTGAATATCTACTTCGTACCTGATTTCCGAATTGCGACACACACGACATTGCCCAGCGAATTGACAACCATCACACTGTTCCGGTTTGTGTTGTATGGTCTCATCAGGCGCTTTGAAAAGCTTGAATCCACTGCCTTTGTGCCCAACTTGCGCACCCGGTTTTTTGCCTGAAGGTTTTCTTAAACTCTTTGGATCTGGTTTGTTAAGTCCGTCGCTTGAAGGCGGATTGGAACTGTTCTTGCTGTTTTTATTGAGACGTTCTTCAAGCGTTTTGATCTTTTCATTGAGCTTGTCAATGGTGGCAGCTTGGGCGGCAATAACGGAAGCTTGCTCGGCGACCGTCGCCATAAGAGCATCAATTCTATCTAAGAGCGTTTTAACGTAATCTGGTGTCGGATTGATGTTCAAATTTGCCACTTCCAGTCCTGTTTTGTCTACTAACAGTATAGCATAAAACAGGCTTTAAATATAGCATTATCAATGCTTTTGAGTTTTTTAATGAGGGTGAAAACGAGTGTTTTTTAGTCAGCTTTGTTGACTCAAAGCAGGGGTGAAAAACAAGAACGAATGAATCGGTTTCAGCAATGCGACTGAACAGTTACGGGGTATTTATATAAAATGAGTATATAAATCTGGTAATACTGGTGATTGCGCAATAGGAGGGAGAAAATGAAACGAATTTTATCTGTTATCATTATCGTATCGATGGTTTTCTTATTTATACCATCCCAGGCAGAGGCCACCGAATCAATTAAAGTAGGTGAATACGTTCAGTTGGGAAGCTACAATGGTGACCCAATTCTTTGGAAAGTCATTAATATTGATAATAATGGACCGTTGCTACTATCGGACAAAATACTGTGTATGAAGGCCTTCGATTCAGTGGGCGGCAACAACTATTGGGAAGATTCGGATATCCGTCAGTGGCTGAACAGTATGGAAAAGGGATTCCTAGCTGAAGGTAATTTTACATTAGATGAGAGAAAGGCTATTAAAGTAGTAAACAGGCAGGTGCTTCTTTCTGAAAGTGACAAGGATAAAGCAGAAGGCGGCAGTGAAAAGTATTTGTACCCCGACGGAGCAGGTTATATACAGGATGCCGTACAGAATTATGACAAAGCCTATTATCATACTGTGACTGACAGTGTATTTTTCTTGAATATTAAGGAGTTGAAGCAATATTTTTACGATAGGGAATGGGAACACAGAGCGTGTCCCACAGAAAAGGCAGTTGAAAATTCAAGCTATAAGGATTGGTCATTGAGCAGCTTACAGTTTTGGGGGTATTGGTTGGACACTCCATCTACAAATGATGTAAGGTTTGTCACAAGCTTAGGATATGTCCTTAATGCCTCGCCAACGAGTACATTAGGTGGTGTCAGACCTGCCTTGTACCTTGATTTGAAGGCTGAGAGCTTTAAATCTGGGTCCGGATCAGAGCGTGATCCCTACGTTGTGAAAAGAGGAGAAGGGACGCTCCAGCAGAAACCGGATTTAGGAAATAACAGCGACTCCATTAAGATCGTGATTAATGGAAAGCTGCTGAGTACCGATGGGGAACCTTATGCAGTGAACGGAAGAGTACTGGTTCCTTTCAGAGCGATATTTGAAGCATTGGGTGCAACGGTTTATTGGGATAAGGAAAATTTAATGGCTACGGGAGGCAAGGGTCTAAACTATGTTACGCTTAGCCCGGATAACCCGTCAGCAGTTTTGATGAAGATCAAGCCTGAATTCCAGGGATTAGTAAACATTCAGGAGGGAGCTACTTTTGAAAGTTTTGGACGATATTGTGAAGAAAGCTCTGAATTCATTACACTTTCTGTACCGCCCACCATCAAAAATGGACGAATCATGGTGCCTGTACGCTTTATAGCAGAGAGTCTGGGTTCGACTGTGAAGTGGGATGGAAATGCAAATATGGTTATCATACAAACAATTGAAAAAGATTAGCATAAGGAGAAATCACATGAAAAAAATGATTATAGCAGTTGTGACAATAGTACTATTAATGAGTCTTTCCGCATGCGGAAGTAAAACGACTCCGACAGCAGGCGTAGATGATGCTAGTAAAGATGCGGCAACACAATCCAAAGAGGATGAAGCCTTTGACGAGGCTATGACTTCTCTGGTAGACGCAGATCATTCGACGTGGCCAAAAGAAATCGTTCAACCTGACATGCCTGTATATACGGCGGGTAAGTTGAACGGTTGGAATCAATGGGATAGCAATAATGACTATAATATTTTTATTCTCATAGAGGATACGAGCAAAGCCGACTTGGAAAAATACATTATTGATTTAAAGGCAGCCGGTTTTGAAGAAAAGAACAGCGATACCTTCCACAAAGGGATCTATGATGTTGTTTTGCAATTCAATGGAGACAATTCACTTCAAATAAGTTCAAAGAAAGAAAAGACTTTGGAATGGCCAGAAGCCTTGTTAATTGGCGTGCCAGAGTTAAAGAAAGGTGCGCTGACAGGAATTATAGAACCTAATGCAGATATGCCCGATTATGTCCAACTGTACATCATAAACCTTACTAAGGAAGACCTGTTAGTGTGGCTAAAGGATTTGGAAGTTTCAGGGTTTAGTGTAGAGGGGGAAAATGCTTCAAAGGACAACGTGGAGTTAAAGGGAAAGACCTACAAGTCTTTGTCAGTGCAATTTCAGGAAAATGGTTCAGGAGAATGGATGGTAGATTTCAATTATAATGAGGAATAATACTTGTAATATTTCGTTTCATCAGAAAGGGAAACTGCAATGAAAAAGAAAATCCGATTCACTCTCGCTTTTATCATTATTTTATCTTTGGTTTTCTCTGCCTGTCAAAGTAATGTGCCCGAGAATAAGACTGAGGAAAGTCTCCCTGATGTATCGGATGTCAAAATTTTGGATAAACCAAGAACTGATGTCTCAGCGATTAAGCCTGTTTTTGATAAGGGTGTTGCCTTTAAGGTCGATAAAGCCCATACCAATACCATCGAATATATCTTTGGCAAGGAAGATCAATTCATAAAACTGGAGGATGAAAATGGTATTATCTGGACTTTAGAACTGCCAGCTGATGCACTACTAAGTGATGTGAAAATATCAATGACAGCACTCGCTGACATAAAAAGTGGCGATTTGGGGGCTTTTAACGGAGGAGTGATTTTTGAGCCTGACGGATTGCAATTTTCTGCGCCTGCAAAGCTGACTGTGACAGGAAAGAATGTGGATAGTAAGTGTGTGCTTTTAACAGGAGATAATGAAGGAAAAACTCTCGATTTCATTAATCTCGTAGAAGGAAAAAAGGGTGTAAGTGCTGAAGTGGCACATTTTAGTACTGTTTTTGCAACTCCTTCTTCGGCCAACTCAATATTGATAAAGCAGGCTGGAGAAAGGCTAGATGAAATGAATGCAGCAGGGAAAAAGGTTTTGGCACAACCGATAGAAGTTCTTGTACCACCTACCATCCCTATTAAATGCAACCATAAGGGCGGGGAAAAAAATCAGGAAATTATCGACAATTATGTGAAGCAATTTAAACAACCTGAATATAATATTCTGATGGCAATAGTATCAGCGGAAAGTGCTCTTGCAGCCCTTAATCAAGATGTCAGTCTCCAAAATTCCATAGCTAGAAAGCTTTCGGATAGACTTGTTAAAAAAAGTGTCAAATTAATCAAGTCATACCGTCCAAAACCTGACTATTTCATGGCTTGCGAAGCAGCTGTAGATTCAGTTGCCCGTGAAGATGTTAGCTTGACTGACTCAGAGGATTCTAGTTTTCTGATACATCTTATTGCTGGCTGGGCGATGGATGTCACTGACAATTTTTTGAAGGAATTAGGAAGTAATCACGATTACAAAAAAATTCACCCAATAATAGAAATGGGAAGAATCGCCACCCGTCTTAGTGGAGGAGAGTCGAGCGACTATCTGCAACGTCTTTCAGATGCGTTGCAATTCAGAATAGAATATGAATGTATCGTGAACCTTGGATCGGAAGACCCTATGGGATTTGCTACTGAGGGACGAATTCGTCTGAATCTGGAGCCAAATGGTATTA
>JBBRGL010000054.1:0-11307 GCA_038240675.1 Peptostreptococcales bacterium | reverse complement strand
AGGGCGCTGAGACCCTCCCCTACCTAAGACAAAGGCAAATTTTATATTTGAATTGGAATTTATAGTGGGGGGTGGCCTGTTTAAAACCCATTTAAAAGACCTAACGCAAAGACGCCAAGGTAAGGCAAAATGCATAAGGGCGCAAAATGTTGGAACTGGATAAGACCCCAAAACAATCACCCGAATACTACCGTCCCACTACCGTCCCACTACCGTCCCACTACCGTCCCACTACCGTCCCACTACCGTCCCACTACCGTCCCACTACCGTCCCACTACTGTCCCACTACTGTCCCACGCGAAGCGCCGAACTACCCTTCTGATCACAATGCCATACTAATGCTGTGGTATTTTAGGACATTTTCGAATACACATTACAGGAGGCTTTCTGTTTTAGATAAGCCATTGACTTGGATTTGCTGTTGGATTAAACTGTAGGGGTAGATATTAAGGTGCCCTTCGGGGAGAATAGGGAATGAAGTGTAATTCTTCAGCGGTCCCGCCACTGTATTGCTGAGCTGTGAGCAACTGCCACTGGGAGACTGGGAAGGCGCTCACAGTGATGAGGCATAGCCAGGAGACCTGCCTTACGATTGACGCACGAAGTGAAGGTAAAGCTTGCGTTCTTTTTTTGCTGTGGAAAGCGAACAAAGAAGCGGGCTTTTTTTATGGGGACAAAAATGGGGGAGGACTGTGAATGAAACTTAAGCAAGTACTTGAAAGCATTGAAGGGACAGATGTTCTTTGGGCACAGAGGGCAAAATCACGGGTGGATAGACTGATCAAGCCCGTTGGCAGCATGGGGCTTTTGGAGGACTACTTTATTCAGCTGTGCAGCATTCAAAGAACCCTGCACCCGAAAGTGGATACACGGGCCATTATTGTACTATCGGCGGATCATGGAGTAGTGGCTGAAGGCGTTGCGGTGTGCGATGCCAGTGTGACCCTGAAACAGACCCTTAATTTTGTCAGAGGCTATACGGGGGTGTGTGCATTGGCGAAGGCAGCAAATGCCCGGATCATCCCCGTGGATATTGGCGTCTGTGTGGATGTGCCTTCAGACAAAGTCATTCAGCGCAAAATACGATGCGGTACGGCGAATATGGCTGTGGGGCCAGCCATGACGCGGGAAGAGGCGGTGCTGTCCCTTGAAGTGGGTATAGAAATGGCCATTATGGCCATTGAACAGGGCTGTGATATTTTGGGCACAGGTGAAATGGGCATAGGCAACACAACGCCTAGCTCTGCTATGCTCTCTGTTTTTGGAGATGTAGATCCCTCTGAAGTCACTGGCATGGGCGCAAATTTGCCCGATCAGCAGGTTCTCCATAAAATAGAAGTCATCAAAAGAGCCATAGCGGTAAACCACCCTGAGGCCATGGACCCCTTGGATGTCCTTTCTAAAATTGGAGGACTTGAAATCGGCGGTATGGCGGGGGTCATGTTAGGCGCAGCGTTTAAAAAAACACCGGTACTGGTCGATGGGTTTATTTCAACTGTTGCTGCTATTTTGGCGATACGCCTCTGCCCAGAAGTTCAGGGGTATTTGATACCCTCCCATAAGAGCCGTGAAAAAGGAGCGCGATTTGCCAGTGCACTGGCAGGTCTTGAACCGCCTCTCGATATGCAGATGCGCCTTGGAGAAGGGACAGGTGCGGCCCTTATGTTTCCTATTTTAGAAGGTGCAATTGCCATGAGCGAAGAAATGATCACCTTCGATGAAGCGGGGATTGATGTGGTTTAATAATAGAGGAGTTAACGCTCGTCTTTGACGATATCTTACAAAGGAATCCACATTTTCCCCTTGCAAATCACCGCTTCTTTATGGTAAATTTACAATAACAGCGAAGAGCAGTCTGTTTAGTGGATACTAGAGAGTTGAGAAAGAGGTGCACATTTGGACGGCTTAGGGATAAGAGCGGCAATTGAACTGGGCTATATAAAAAACTGTCAGGTAATAGCGGGTCATAGGGGTGTAGAAAATGCCATTACAAACGTCAATATCATGGTGGATTTGGATATTTTGAACTGGGCAAAACCGGGTGAACTCTTGCTGACCACAGCTTATGTGTTCAAATATGCCGAACCTAAGGAAATGTGCCGGCTTTTGACAGCTTTTAGCGCCCAAAAGTTAGCTGGACTTTGTATTAAGATTAAACCCTATATTGAAAAGTTGGATCAGCAGTTTTTAGATTTGGCAGACAAGTTGGGCTTTCCTATTTTGGAACTCAATTATGAGACACCTTTTAACGATATTATGACGCCCATCTTCAAACATTTGTTTGATCAACAGGCCACCGTCCTAAAGCGTGTCGAAACTGTGCACAACGATATGATGAAGATCTTGATAAAAGGTCAAGGCGCTCAACAAGTCATCGATTTGCTCTCCGAGACCATTGGGAATCCTGTAATGATTAAGGACTTGCAGTTTGAGGAGATGGTCATTGCCTACTCGGTGGAGCAGCTATTTGGTGAGGAGGCCCTTGGCTACATCGAGGGGCATTATAAGCGGTGGGAACACAAGTCGCATCACTCAAAATATTTGATAGAGAATACGGATATTGGGGAGGGGCAAATTCCACTCCGCATTTTCCCCATTCGTGTCAAAGATATTTTGCATGGACATCTTTTGGCTTTTGAAATCAATAAAAAAGTCAACAGCTTTGATATACAGGCGCTTGAATCCGCACTGCCAATTTTGTCCATGGAGTTTTTAAAAAAGCTCTCCGTTCAAGAGGTAGAGGGCAAGTACAAAGCGGAGTTTTTTGAAGATTTAATTTCACTGGATGAAGGACGCCGGAAAAAAGCCATTGATCGCTGCGGCTATTATCGACTGAATAAAGACCTTTTCTATAATGTTATGACCATTCACTTGGACCATGTAGGGTTTGTGTCAGAAAGTCTTCAGGAATCTAACCAACGGATGCTAAGGCTTATCTATTTATTGGATTTGCAACTATCTGAATCTTTTGTGACCTATATGTTGTCCCAACATCACAAGCAAATAACCCTGCTTTTCATGTGGGAGACGGAAAAGAAGTATGAACACAAAATTCATCAAATGGTCGGAAAAATCAATGAGGTTCTTATTCAAAAGAGTCAGGTGAGTTTTTCTATAGGCGTGGGTCGTCTATACAAACAGATTGAAAATGCAGTGTATTCCTTGCGCGATGCCAAAAAATCCATTTCCCTAAAAGGAATATTAGGGGATGATGAAAGTATGTTTTTTGATGACATGGGGGTTTACAAAATTTTGTGTCAAGATCATCTCAAAGACGAACTACTCAGTTTTTATAAGAGTACTCTGAAGAATCTTGTGGAATACGACAAAAAGCGCGATACTCATTTGATTGAGACTTTGGAGCGCTATTTCGAATCCAATGGCAATCTCAAAAAAATGTCCGATGAGCTCTATACCCATTACAATACTATTTTGTACCGTATGAACCGCATCGAAGAAATCACTGAAAAAAAATTGAACTTAGAAAAAGACAGATATGCGCTGCAGACGGCTCTTAAAATCAGAAAGTTGCTCCAATTGGCGTAAGCCTTTTAAACTGAGAGTGGAGGAAAATCACATGACTAAAGACAGAATTCGCGTTGCAAGAAGGGAGCTTAAGGCTGACTTGGTTCTTAAAAATGCCCGGTACATGAGCGTACTCACAGAAGAAATCCTTCAAGGCGATATCGCAATACACGGAGGCATCATAGCAGGTATTGGCCAATACGAAGGACTAGTTGAAGTAGATGCCTCAAAAGGAATTTATATACCAGGCTTTATAGATGCTCATGTCCACCTCGAATCCTCTATGGTGAGTCCGGGTCAATATGGACGTGCAGTGGTACCGAGAGGAACCACGACAGTGATTGCAGACCCGCATGAGATTGCAAATGTGCTAGGGCTAAAAGGCATTGATTTTATGATAGGAGATGCCAAGTCGAGTCCCTTGGACATGAAGATTATGCTGCCTTCGTGTGTGCCGGCAACGCCTCTAGAAAGCTCGGGTGCAGAGCTCAATCATAGAGAACTTGCCCAAGTAATGCACTATCCTGAGGTTATAGGACTTGGTGAAATGATGAATTATCCAGGTGTTTTGAATGGCGAAGAGGAAGTGCTTAAAAAACTTGAATTGTTTGCTGGGCGTCGGATCGATGGTCATTGCCCACACCTGAAGGGAAATGACTTGAATGCTTATATAGCAGCGGGGATTCATACGGACCATGAATGCACGGATGTGGAAGAGATGCAGGAAAAGCTTCGTAAAGGTCTTTATATTCTCATTCGGGAGGGATCCGCTGCTAAGGATTTGAAACAGCTGATTCCCGGCATTAAGCCCAATCAGTTGAGACGGATTTTGTTTTGCACAGATGATCGACAACCGACGGACCTTATTGAGGAAGGCCACTTGGATTTTATGGTCAAAACAGCTGTGCAAAGGGGTATTTCACCGTTTCAAGCCATACAAATTGCCACTATCAACGCGGCAGAATGCTACCGCTTATACGATAGAGGTCTTATTGCACCTGGATATATAGCGGACTTGGTCTGCATCAAGGACTTGGAGTCTATCGAAGTAGACCAGGTTTATAAAAAGGGCATCCTTGTTGCAGAGTCTGGAAAGCCGCTGTTTGTCCATACTTCTACAATTGAAGACTCGGTGATGGACACAGTCCACACCACGGAGCTCACATTAGACCATTTAAGGCTTCCTATTGAGACGGATATTGCCCGCGTTATTCGCATTGAACAAGGCAGTCTGATCACTGAGCAAGTCGTTCGAAAAGTGCAAGTTGTGGAGGGAGAATTCAAAGTCCATCCTAGTCTTGATATTCTCAAGCTCGCGGTGGTGGAGAGGCATAAGGCCACAGGTCGAATAGGTCTTGGTCTTGTAGAGAACTTTAATTTGAAGGGTGGAGCTCTGGCCACATCTGTCGCTCATGACTCACACAATTTCATCGCTGTAGGTGATACGGATGAAGCTATTTTACTTGCCTTAAAGACTTTGAAAATGCTCAAAGGTGGACTTGTAGTCGTTGTGAATGGACACGTGAAGGCGACTTTAGCCCTCCCTATAGGGGGACTGATGAGCAACTTGACTATAGAAGAGGTCTACGAACAGCTTCAGATCATTCAAAAGAGTGCAGAATCATTAGGCATTTCGCCGACTATGGATGCCTTTATGCAGCTGGCTTTCTTGGCTTTGCCCGTCATACCTGAGCTCAAATTAACGGATAGAGGACTATTTGATGTGGCTAAGTTTCGGTTTACCGATGTGGCTATTCATCAATAGGAGGTCCATATGCTACTGAGCAGTTCATCAGATTTTAGTCTTAAAGATACTTTTGAGTGCGGTCAGGCCTTCCGATTTACACCTTATGAGGATCAGTCTTATCGAGGTGTCTTCCAAAATACAGTTTTAACGTTGCGTCAAATAGATGAGGGCATTGAGGTTGAACAAGTGGGTCAAGTCCTCAGCGCAGAAAAGATTGTCTGCTTCTTGGATTTAGGGAAAGATTATAGTGCCCTTAGGGCGTTTATCATCCTGCAAGACGCGGCCCTTGAAGAGGCGACAGGCTGGGGATCGGGGATTAGGCTGCTTAAACAGGAGCCTTTTGAGGCACTTGTCAGCTTTATCCTATCCTCAAATTCCAATATGAAGCGCATTCAAACCCATATCGAGAAATTGTCTACGCTTTACGGCAGTCCTATTGGCACTCTAAACGGCAAAGCCCATTATGCTTTTCCAACTTTGGAACAGTTGAAGCCCGTTACGTTGGAAGAGTATCAAAAAATCGGACTCGGGTACCGCGCCGCTTATTTGGCTGAAGCCATTGAAAAAATAGTCGATTTGGATGAGCTCAAGGCTTTTGAAGTGTTTGAAACAGAGGAACTCATTGAGCGCCTTCAACAGTTCAAAGGTATAGGGGAAAAGGTTGCTGCCTGCGTTGCACTGTTTGGCTTTGGAAGGCACGATGCCTTCCCCATTGACATATGGATCAAGCGGTATTTCCAGTGGGAACTGCATAAAGAGACGTGGACCTTGAAACAGATGGCGCGTTACGCTAAAGATACCTTCGGAGTGCAGGCCGGCTTGGCACAGCAGTATATGTTCTATTTTATGATTCTAAAGCACAAAGGACAGTAGAGAATATCAAGGGGGGATAAAAACGTGTTAGGAAACAGTGCAAATGCTATCGCCATTATCATCGGCAGTCTATTGGGGGTCCTCTTAAAGAACCACGTCAGTGAAAAAATCAATCAAACCATGATGCAGGCCTTGGGACTCTGCGTTGTGGTCATTGGAATCGCAGGCTCTCTCAAAATGCAGAATATTTTACTCGTCATTATAAGCTTAGCCCTTGGGGCCCTTTTAGGTGAAATCATCGACATTGAAGCGGGTCTCAAAAAATTTGGGGACTGGATCGAGTCTAAATTCAAGGGGGGAAATGCAGACTTTTCAAAGGCTTTTGTCAGTGCCACCCTTCTGTTTTGTGTGGGATCCATGGCAGTTGTGGGCTCCATTACAAGCGGAATCACGGGCGACAATACCATTTTGTATGCAAAGGCCCTTTTGGATGGGGTCATTTCTTTTGTATTTGCTTCGACTATGGGCATCGGTGTTCTCCTTTCCGCAGTTTCTGTATTTATTTATCAAGGGTCTATTGTCCTTCTATCGGGTGGTCTTAAACCTCTTTTTGACAATCCATTAGCACTTGGGGATTTGACAGCGGTGGGCAGCGTCCTCATCATTGGCATCGGCATCAATATTCTCGACATTAAACAAATCAAAGTCGGCAATATGCTTCCTGCGCTCTTTGGGCCAATACTATTTTACGGCGTCAAACTTCTATTGAGTTAAGGCCTAAATATCGGGTATTGAATAGATGGCGTAGAACATTAGACTATTGATAGTGAAGGAAGTGCCATTATGGATTTTTTGTTGGCGAGACAACCTATTTTCAACCGTGAACTGGCTGTAGTGGCTTATGAACTCCTGTACCGAAACAGTGACAAGAATTTTGCAAATGTCATCGATGGCGAAAAAGCCACGTCTTCCGTGTTGGTCAACACCCTTCTCACAGGGGATGTTGGCGCATTGACAGATGGATTGCCTGCCTTTATCAATTTCACTGACCAGCTGATCATTGATGAAATTCCTTTAATTTTGGATCCAAATCAAATCGTCATTGAAATCTTGGAGGATGTTTTCATATCCCCTGATTTCATTGAAGCCGTCAAGAAATTAAAACAGTATGGTTTTCGAGTGGCTTTAGATGATTTCGTCAATACAACCCACTTTGACGCCCTTATTCCACTGGTTGACATTATTAAGGTCGATCTTCTTATAACCTCAAAAGAGGACCTTGTGGATATAGTCAAACGCTACAAACGGCCTGGGCTTATAATGCTGGCTGAAAAAGTAGAGTCTATGGAAGAGTTTCAAAATGTCCTCGATCTGGGTTTTGATTATTTTCAAGGTTTTTTCTTCGCCAAACCGGTCATTATGAGGGGGACGGATGTCAAAGGCTTCAATGCCAACCTCCTGAGAGTTGTCGATGCCATGCATAAACCTGAACCAGACTTTAGAAATATCGCGCATATTATCGAATGTGATATTTCCCTGACTTATAAGCTTCTCCGCGTAGTCAATTCCGCTGCTTATTTTAGACGCAACAAAATACAGAATATTCAGCAAGCGCTTGCGCTCCTTGGCATCAAAGAACTTAAAAAATGGCTTTATCTCATCGTGCTCAGAGAGCAAAGTCATGACAAACCCTCTGAACTGCTGATGCTGTCTCTCATCAGGGCTAAGTTTTCTGAAGCCATCAACAAAGAGCTTTTCCACAAAAAAGAAGCGTCAGAGTCGTTTATGACGGGTATGTTGTCCCTCCTAGACACGATGATGAATAGGCCTCTTGCAGACTTGGTGAAAGAACTGCCTTTAGACGAGGCGATTCAAAAGGCACTCCTTGGAGAAGACAATAGTCTGTCCCGAATTTTAAAAGTGGTGACCAGCTATGAAAAGGCAGACTGGGAACCCTTCTACCAGATGGCGAATCAACTGAAATTAGACCCAATGGTGGTGCCAACGCTTTACTTTGACTCTCTGAGTTGGGCGGGTGAAATTGTAGAGTCCATCGGTGATTAGTCGGATATGAGTATTTGAATGCCTGTTAAAAAACTCCCATGGAAGTGCCTTTGTCCTTGATTTAAGAGGCGCTAAACCCTATGGGAGTTTGCTTGCTTTTGGCCTTCATCCTTCGAGGAGACAGGTCAAAAAAAGACTTGATTTAGGAACAAAGGTGGTATATGATGGGGATGTTAGCACTCGCATCGAAAGAGTGCTAACTGCAACTTTCAAATAATGAGGAGGAGAATATATGAAGATTAAACCGTTGGGTGATCGTATTGTCATCAAAAAATGCGAAGCTGAAGACAAGACAAAGAGTGGCATTGTACTTCCGGGTCAAGCACAAGAAAAGCCACAAATGGCTGAGGTTGTTGAAGTGCCTGAGCCACAAGAGGATATCAAAATCCCCGTAAAAGTAGGCGACAAAATTATATTTGAAAAATACTCTGGCACTGAAATCAAAATTGATGGTCAAGAGTTGACAATCATAAAGATCGAAAAAATATTGGCGATTATTGAATAAAGGGAGGCACTAATTATGGCTAAAGAAATACTGTACAGAGAAGATGCTCGCAAGCGTCTTGAAGCAGGTGTGAATAAACTGGCGGACACAGTCAAAGTAACCCTAGGACCTAAAGGTCGAAATGTTATACTCGAGAAAAAATTCGGCGCGCCCCTCATTACAAATGACGGTGTTACCATAGCCCGTGAAATTGATCTTGAGGACAAGTACGAAAATATGGGCGCTCAATTGGTCAAAGAAGTGGCAACAAAGACCAATGACGTGGCAGGAGATGGCACAACCACTGCAACGCTTTTGGCTCAAGCCATTATTAGAGAAGGCCTCAAAAACGTCGCTGCAGGTGCAAACCCTATGATTTTGAAAAAGGGTATCGAAAAGGCGGTAGCTGTGTGTGTCAATGGCATTCAAGCACTTTCAACATCAGTCGAAACCAAAGAAGAAATAGCGGATGTAGCGTCTATTTCTGCAGCGGATTCTGAAATCGGTCAGTTGATTGCAGAAGCTATGGAAAAAGTCGGCAAAGACGGCGTCATCACTGTTGAGGAGTCAAAGACCATGACAACTGAACTGGAAGTGGTTGAGGGTATGCAGTTTGACCGTGGGTATGTATCGCCTTATATGGCAACAGATACAGAAAAAATGGAAGCAAAACTCGAAAACCCGTACTTGCTCATCACTGACAAAAAAATCACCAATATTCAAGAGATTTTGCCAATACTTGAGCAAATTGTTCAAATGGGCAGAAAATTGGTCATTATTGCCGAAGACATCGAAGGTGAAGCTTTGGCGACACTCATCGTCAACAAACTGAGAGGCACTTTTGAATGTGTCGCTGTCAAGGCACCAGGATTCGGAGACAGAAGAAAAGCCATGCTTGAGGATATTGCCATTGTCACAGGGGCTCAAGTTATTTCTGAAGAACTGGGATATGACCTTAAAACAGCGGATGTTTCAATGCTTGGTCAAGCGCACTTGGTCAAAATAAGCAAAGAGAATACAACCATTGTCAATGGCGCTGGTTCTGCAGATGCTATCCATGACCGCGTCCGTCAAATTCGTGCACAAATCGAAGAAACGACTTCTGATTTTGATAAAGAAAAGCTTCAAGAACGTCTCGCCAAACTTTCTGGCGGCGTGGCTGTAGTCAGAGTTGGCGCAGCCACTGAAGTGGAAATGAAAGAGCGCAAACTGCGCATCGAAGATGCTCTCAATGCCACAAGAGCAGCTGTAGAAGAAGGCATTGTTCCAGGCGGAGGCACGGCGTACATCAACATCATCGATGCTGTAGACACTTTGATTGCGTCCCTTGAAGGCGATGAAAAAACAGGAGCGCGCATTATCAGACGTGCACTTGAAGAGCCTGTGAGACAAATTGCCATCAACGCAGGACTTGAAGGTTCTGTAGTGGTTGAGCGCGTGCGCACCCTTGAAAAAGGCATGGGATTTGATGCTTTGAAAAATGAGTACGTCAATATGAAAAAAGCCGGAATCGTTGACCCAACTAAAGTAACACGGTCAGCACTTCAAAATGCAGCATCGATTTCAGCCATGTTCCTCACAACAGAAGCGGCTGTAGCAGATGTTGCGAAAGAAGACCCAATGGCTGGTATGGGCGGCATGGGCGGCGGAATGCCGGGAATGATGTAGGAAATGATGAGGGCTGTGTCGATTGTAGACACAGCCCTCGTTCGACAGTTGGGGGACGGTTGTGGGACGGTTGTGGGCGCGCCTTTGGCGCAGTTTGGTTGGTTCTAACCAGCGCTAAAAGCGCGCCCACAACCGTCCCACGGACAGGAAACTTTCCCCATTTTGACACTTTCCTGTCCTTATGCTACAATAACCATAAGTTCATATTTGCACTAGGGGTGCCTTCTTGGCTGAGAGCGTAACTGCGACCCTTTGTACCTGATCTAGTTTGTACTAGCGTAGGAAAGTGATGAAGAAGTAAACTCTTATACCTTTCGTATAGGGGTTTTTTGTTTGCAATTCAACTTTCGACTATTGGTTCAAACGTGGGGAGTATAACTATCCCGCAATGCACCACACACTTTTATAGGAGGATTTTATGAAATTCAAAATGAGCACGCGTATGATTGTTGAAGCAGGTATCATGGTAGGTTTGGCAACGGCACTGAGTCTTTTCACCCTTATTAAAATGCCTCAAGGGGGATCGGTGACTTTAGGCAGTATGATTCCTATTATTTTGTTTTCGCTGCGCTACGGTGTGGTACCTGGTATTATGGCGGGAACTGTCTACGGCATGATTCAGTTTTTAGTCGGTCCATCATTTGTACATCCCATCCAGTTTATGCTGGACTTTCCTTTGGCTTTTGGGGTTTTGGGTTTTGCAGGAATTTTCAAACCCAGTTTTGAAAAGGCAAACTTATTAGCACCTGTTTTAAGCGGTCTCATTGCCATAGGACTCAGGTTTGTAATGCATGTTATGGCGGGTGCAGTGTTTTTCGGTATGTATGCACCCGAGGGGATGAATCCTTGGATTTATTCGGTGATTTATAATAGCACTTATCTTGGTGTAGAACTTGCAATCACTGTTTTTGTCCTCGTCTTGTTGGCAAAACCACTATCAAAATTCGCCAAAGAGGCCTAAAGAAACATCAAAAGCAATTCAAAAGACTTATCGCAAAGGACGCC
>JBBRGL010000053.1:0-11399 GCA_038240675.1 Peptostreptococcales bacterium | reverse complement strand
GCCCCATTGCTAAGTTTAACAATACTGCCAATATAAAAACTGCTGATTTGATTCAAAAATAAATTAGAAATTTCAGGATCTAAATAACCAAACTGATTTTCTAAAATAAGCTTTGCAACCAAAAAGGGCGACATGCGCTTTCTGTAGATTCGATTGGATGTAGCGGCACTGTATACATCTGCAACCGCTATAGACCTGGCAAAAGGGTGTATCTCTTCGCCTTTTAAACCGTTAGGGTACCCTGAGCCATCATAGCGTTCATGATGCTCATAGACACCCTTAAGAACGCTTTCCGAAAAGCCTTTTCCGTTCATGAGTAAAACATAGCCAAGAGTTGCATGGGTTTTCATAACTTTGTACTCTTCATCATTGAGTGCATCAGGTTTGTTGAGTATAGAATCCGGTATGTTGCATTTCCCAATGTCGTGCATGAGTCCTGCCAAAGCCAGTTCGTTGATTTTTGGCGCGTCATACCCCATCCATTTGCCGATAAGTGCACTGGCTAAACTCACCGTCACACAATGATCGTAGGTATATTCGTCACAATTTCTGATCTGCCACAGTTTTTTTGTGATTTGATCATTGGTCATGACCTCATCAACCAATGGCCCCAATATTTGTTCCACATCTTTCGAAATAAGCTTACCGCCAAATTTCACACCTTTGAAAAGGCTTTTGAAGCGCAGCACGGTTTCTTCGTATTTGACTTGAACCTTATGATCGACGATGACGACAGATTTCCCGGTGGAATCCTCTTTTTCAATAATGTCTACGGCGTCGATGTTCATATCGCATATGTTTTCGATCATTAAACGCGTCAATATAGACCCACTTGCGATAAATAAAACGCCCAGTGAATTATAAATGTCCTGTCCTAATATCATATGTTGTTTAAGTTCACGGCTTTCTATGCGAATCATTATGCCTCCAACAAAAGAAGCTGACAACAATAATGCATCTGTTTTTAGCGGGTACTTTAGACTCTAAAAACAACCATGTTGACAGCTTCACATTAGGTAATCTAACGCTTTTTTCTCAAAAATGAGGGAATATCCAAATCATCTTCTTGTACAAACTCTTTCTCTCTTTGGATAGGCTCAGAAATGGGTGGTGCTTGTTGCTCCTCTTTCACGACTTTTTCTTCAAGAGGCTTAGTCTCTAGCACATGCTTATTGGGTATTGGATCTGCAAAGATCTCATCAAATTTAATATCGCTAAAACCCGTTGCGATGACCGTGATGCGAATTTCATCTTTCATGTTTTCATCAATAACTGCACCAAAGATTATATTTGCATCTAAATCTGCAGCCTCTGAAACAATCTCGGCTGCCTCATTGACTTCGTGAAGCATAAGGTTAGTTCCACCAGTGATGTTTAACAGAACGCCTTTTGAGCCGTTGATGGTGGTTTCGAGGAGTGGGCTATGGATGGCCTGACGCGCCGCTTCTGCTGCTCTGTGGTCCCCGCTCGCTTTTCCTATACCCATGTGGGCGAGGCCGCGTTCAAACATAATGGTTTTGACATCGGCAAAGTCCAAATTGACAAGTCCAGGAATGGCAATCAAATCGGATATGCCCTGAACACCTTGTCTCAAGACATCATCTGCAATTCTGAATGCATCTACAATAGACGTTCTACGTTCTACGACTTGAAGCAACCTGTCATTCGGAATCGTGACCAAAGTGTCAACGCGTTTTTTTAATTCTTCAATACCCTTCTCTGCATGGGCCAATCTTCTTTTGCCTTCAAAAGTAAAGGGTTTAGTCACTACACCGACAGTTAAAATGCCCATTTCTTTGGCAATTTGAGCGACAATTGGCGCTGCGCCAGTTCCCGTTCCGCCTCCCATACCCGCCGTAATAAATACCATATCCGCGCCTTGGAGGGCATGGAAAATGTCATCACGGCTTTCTTCAGCTGCCTTAGAACCTACATCTGGGTTAGCCCCAGCACCTAGTCCACGGGTCAATTTCTCACCTATTTGAATTTTATATTCTGCTTTAGAAGTATAAAGCGCTTGTTTATCGGTATTGATCGCAATAAACTGGACGCCTTTTAAATTTTGATCGATCATGCGATTGACCGCGTTATTGCCGCCGCCTCCTACTCCAATGACCTTTATCTGTGCAAATTGTTCTACATCAACATCGAATTCCAACATGTTGAAGCCCCCTTCTCTATTGTGTCATCCTATTTCTTATATGGGATTGTAACCCTTGAATCATATCACAGTGTTGCTCAGATGAACAGAGTTCTCTAGTCTTAATTATCCCTAAAAGTTCTTTTTATTGTTGGTCTTCAATTCTAATAGTGCTCATAACAATATTTTAGTGGAATTTTGATGTACGGTAAAGGTTTTTATTCTTCTTTTGTAAATTTCTTTAGAATATTCCTTCGAATAATGGCTAAATTGTCAAACAACCTAATGCCAAAAACAAAAATTGCCGCATAATAAAGTGGAATTCCTAACTTATCGCCAATATAGGCTAAAATTCCAGCTAAAATGGCATTTGAGAAAAATCCAGTAATGAAAATCAGCGAATTGAATTTACGATCAAAACTTGAACGAATAGCGCCAAAGATGGAGTCCATAGCCGCTAGAATACTGACAGAAATGTAAATTGAAAATCCAGCGGGTATTCCAAATGGCAATAATAAACCAACAAAAATCCCTATAGCAATACCGATTAAAACGATGATCATTTAGTTTTCAGTCTCCTTACTTTTGGAATAGGTAAAACTCACAGGGCTAGAAAATTTGGGTATTTGTAAACTAACAGTGGTATTGGCTTCAATAAACACGCCCCAATCCCGCAACACACTTCCATACGAACCTGGCGCATTGACAGCAGCTTCAAGGTGTTTTCGATTCCCTATGGCTTTTATGATAAACGGCTGTGCGTATTGTTGGCCATTGATAGTGATTGTTGGCCCATTGCAGATGATACGAGAATGTCCCATCAAATAGCGTTCACCGTTGATAGAGATAGCTTCAGCTCCTGCATTTTTAAGGTCATCAACAATGGTTCTTATATCTGTGTCATGGACAATAATATTGTTTGGATCTTCATCTGCCACCAACTCCCTTTGTCCATCGTCAATAATGACGATGACGCCCTGCCCTTCAAGCGGAATCATACCGGAAAACACTTTGAAATCCGCTACTTCCTTTTGAATGCTTTCAAAGACGGATACTTGAGTATTTCCATTAGCGGTATATCGCTCTACTTTTGTAACGAGTGCGTCAAGTTCTGTTTTAAGTATATCCGTCTGATTCATCTCGCTTTTAATATTGTTTTGTATGGTCCTGATATCATTGAGGAGTACGTGTTTTGATCCCATGTTGATGGCTTTCATCTGCATGACTGCCAAGAATCCAAACAAAATCATGAGCATCAGTATTGTCAATTTATTGAGATTGCCTTTCATAGGCTCTATTCCTCTACTGGACTTGCGTAATTAAATTGCAAAATTTCAGCGTATTTAGGGATTTCTATTTGTTCTTTTGTCTGCACATAGACTTGGTAGTAGCTGTCTCTCAATCTGGACACAATGCCAAACCGTAAATTCACTGCACCATCTAACACCTCTGTGTTTCCAATAGCTTGAATAATAATTGGCGCATTGATGTAGACAGTATTAACACTTATGGACTCGCCAGCAGCTCTGATTTCAGAGGTTGAAATAAGCCGTTGCCCGTTGACTGAAATAGCTTCCGCTCCAGCTGCATTCAGTTCATTGACAAGAGCCAACAAAAGTTCGTAATCTTTAACAATATCAATTTCGTAGCCATAGTTCACGTCCGAGGAAGGGTTATCTACAACAATTTCAATGCCTTGACCTACCAGCGCCGTAAAACCGGCTATTTTCTTGAATTTATCCAGCTCGTCCTTCATGCCCTTAATTAAAGTGTTCTCCTGTGATGCAGAATTTTCAATCTCAGTCAGTTTACTCTGAAGTTCTGAAATTTCTCCTTGAAGGCGCGTGCGTTCATCTTTGATTTTGTTATATTCACTGATCAACTGAGCTGCGCGTTGTGTAGGTGCCATCCCATCTAAATAATTGGTCTGAACAATTTTGTACTGCATGGCAATAATAATCCCTAAAATAATACAAACCGATCCTATAACTAGCTTCTGGCTCAAACTCATGTATTTGCTCCTCAATCTATGGGTTTAAAGATATAATACTTTTTTTTGCTGACATCGATGACACCACCTAAAATGCCTTTGCGCATAATGTCCTCGTATATGGTCATAAAAGCGACAAATTGATTTTGAATGTCTTCGCCTTGACCAAATTTTGCAGTCATTGTCTCGGATAACCTGATTTCAATGCCTTTTTTATAGGTAACTTGGTACTCGAAATCAACGTTTTGTTTTAAGAGAAGCATCAGCTGAATCGTATGTTCTAGCGCCTCTTTATTCTTGCTATCGAGGGGTTTTCCTAAATGAACTGATTCAAAATCAAATCCATCCAATAACATCAAGATGCCATATTCTTTTCTGATGTCGAGTACTATTCCAGCAGGATCGATGATGATGTAGAGACCGTTAAAGTGGATTGCCGCAAATTCTTGCCTTTCGACACAGCTAATCTGGAGAGAAGACGGAAACAACCGCTGTAGTGTAAAGCTTTCAATATAAGGATTGTGTTCAATCAATTTTTCCAAATCGCGTTTTGGTGTTGTCATGAGATTCAAATTCATCAGCGTTGCAAAATCACTTGGCCTTAAAAATTGAGCCGGTTTTGCAAGTACAACAGATTTAATATGAAAAAAATTTGTCTGAGTGGTCACATAATATAAACCACATGACACCAAAACACAGAGAATCAAAATTCCCACTATTTTTTTCATTGCTTACAACCGTGTGCCCAGATCAAATATGGCTGCCATAATGGAATTCAAAGCATTTTGTTGAAACATAGACTTCATTGATGCGCGCATTGATTTCAGCAAGTGTGGACTCTCTAGCAATTTTTCGATTTGTTCAATCAGCGGTTCAACTGAACTCAAGTTTTTTTCAAGCAAAATCACTGCGCCCCCCGCTTCTTCAAAATAACGGGCGTTGCACTCTTGATGATTGTTGGCTACGTTTGGAGATGGAATAATGATGATAGGAAGACCGGTGTTTCCAGCTTCAGCAAGGGTTATAGCCCCGCCGCGAACAACGGCTAAATCCGCCGCTCCAAAGAGTATATCCATCTCACTCGAATAGGGATAAATTTTTATATTCTTTTCAAGATCAATTTGAAACCGCTTAATATCTTCCATAAAACTCGGATAATATTTTTTTCCTGTGATATGGATGATTTTGATCTTTTCCATGCCGTTAAATTCACGACAAACCTCTCGCATCAAATGATTGAGTTTTTCTGCACCACCGCTACCTCCAATGGACACGATGAGTTTGTCATCAGGCTCTAAGTTCAGCTTTTGCCGACATGCATTCCTGTCAATATGACTGAATTCCTCTCGCACTGGATTGCCTGTATAGATTATTTTGTTGTCATTTTTAAAAAACTTTGCTGAATCTTGATAGCTAATCAATATACGTTGTACAAATCGACCAAGAATTCGATTTGTCACTCCGGGATAAGAATTTTGTTCGTGAATAATCGTTTTTTTGCCCATGAGAGAGGCTACAAAAAGCACTGGACCACAGACATAGCCACCTGTGCCGACGACCAAGTCAGGTTGGAATTTTTTGATGAGGGAATAGGACTGAATGAGCCCTAACCAAAGCGCAAACAAAGCTTTAAACGTTTGAATTGAAAACTTACGTCTAAACCCCATAACGCGTATGGATTCATAGGGAATATTCTCTTTTAAGACTAAGTCTCTTTCCATGCCATTTTTAGCACCTATATAGAGAAGTCGTGCATCATTACCGAAAGACGCTTGAATTTTTTTGCAAATTGCAATTGCAGGATAAATGTGGCCACCTGTACCGCCACCCGTAATAATTACACGCATGATTTACCTCACGTTGATTTTGAAATGTTCAGTAGAATGCCCATTTGAAACAGAAGCACTACCAAAGAACTTCCTCCTGAACTGATGAAAGGAAGTGGAACACCGGTTACTGGAATGAGTTTAGTCGTTACACAGATATTGACCATCATTTGAACAGTAATCATGGTAATAATCCCTGCTGCAGTGAGTGAACCAAATAAATCTGGACATTTAATCGCTGCACGATAACCGCGCCAAATCAGGGTTATAAACAAAACCAAAACAAAAAGAGTGCCAATTAAGCCCAATTCTTCGCCAATGGTTGAAAAAATAAAATCATTTTGAGGCTCGGGAATATAGAGCTTATTTTGTGTACTTTGACCTAGTCCAACGCCAAATATGCCTCCCGATCCAAGCGCAAATAGGGAGTGCATCACTTGATAATTGTCGCCCATTTGGTCCATGGTTGGGTTTAAAAAGGCCATAATCCTTTTGATGCGGTAGGACTTGATCATAGCGATAAAAAAAGCCCCAACCAATCCGACCAATCCCATTAGACTCAAATGCGAAAGTTTTGCACCCCCTAAAAACAAAAGCACAAAAAGAGAAATAGAAATAATCAAAGCTGTTGAATAATTGGGCTGCAAAACGATGAGACCTGCATATATACCAATTAAAACACAAAACATTAGGATGGTCGATAGCTTGTTCATATTCTTTTGATTGTGTTTAATCAACCGTGCAAAAAAAATGACCAATCCAAATTTTGCGACTTCCGAGGGCATTAGGGTTGTAAATCCTAAATTGATCCATCTTTTTGCGCCGTTGTAGGGCACTCCGAATTTTGTCAAAACAACACAGAGAAGAACAAAGCTGATGATCAAAATGGGTATGGACCACTTTTCAAAACGTCTATAATCCACACGAGCTGTCACCAGCATTATGATGATTCCAACTGCCGCAAGAACTGCTCCTTTCGAAGAAAAGCGAAACAAATCATTCCACCGATTCAGTGAATAATAAAAACTTGAACTAAAAACCATCAACACCCCCAAAAGGGTCAACAGCACAATAACAACTAACAAAGAAAAATCTATGCGCTTATTCATAAGGTAGACAACCCATCGACTATGGATTTGAACTCTCGTCCTCTGACTTCATAATTCGGGTACATGTCCAAACTTGCGCACGCTGGTGACAACAGAACACTCTCCCCAGGACAGGCCATTTCATATGCTTTCAGAACCGCTTGCTCCAAAGTATCAACGACCGAAATTTGGGTAAATTCTTTTTTGAGACACGTCTGTTCGATTAAAAATTTAGTTTCACCATAAAGTATAACATGAATAACCCGATTCTCAAATGCGTCTACCAAGGTATCAAATGTACTGCCTTTATCCATGCCCCCTGCGATGAGATATGTGGGTTTTGTCATGGCTTCTACAGCTTTGATCGTCGAGTCAGGATTGGTTCCTTTCGAATCATTGTAATAGAGAACGCCACGCACTGTTTTTACAGGCTCTAAACGATGCTCTACACCTTTGAAATTTCTGAGTGCGTAACGTATGGCACCCAGGGATAAATCATCATAGTAAGCCATTGCCACAGCAGCCAACGCGTTCTCCACATTATGGGGGCCAGGAATGAGAATGTCTTCTATATCGATAATCTCTACAGCGTGAGCCCCTTCACGGGCAAAAATAGTTCCATGGTCGACAAAGACCTTGCACTTCTTGTTATTCGAGCGACTAAAAAAAACAGTCTGCGTATGAGTAGCTTCAATTGAGGCTGTGATGGGATTGTCATAATTTAAAATCAAATAATCCTCAGGTCCCATATTTTGATATATTTTAGACTTTGCGTTAATATATGCTTCCATGGTTTTGTGACGGTTCAAATGATCGGGTGTAACGTTGAGAATAGCGGCAACATGTGGACGAAATTGGCAAACGGATTCTAGTTGAAAACTGCTGACTTCCGTTACAAAAACAGTCTTACTGTTGGATTCTCCATAATAGCGAATGGGAGGCTCTCCAATGTTGCCCACAGCATAAGCATTTTTACCTTCCGCCTTATACATCTCATAAAGCAGGGATGTGGTTGTGGTCTTGCCGTTAGTGCCTGTTATAGCGACAAATTTGCCCGTCAAAAGTCGATACGACAGTTCGATTTCCCCAATTATTTCTATGCCTTGGTCCTGGGCGCGTTTTATAAAAGGCAAATCTGTAGGAACGCCAGGGCTTAGGACAATTAAATCATAGTCTTCTATTTGACTCGGCTGCACACCCAACAATGCATGTGTATAGCATCCCTGAATTTGCTTGAGAAGTTCGGATATTTGGTCTTCAGTTTTTAAGTCCGTAATCGTCACATTGGCGCTTAATGCATGGAGAACCCTCACTGTCGGAATCCCCGAAGTCGCTAGTCCGACTACCAGTACTTTTTTATTTTTAAACATTGTTCACCTCACAAGACTATCCAATAGCCCAACGCTCCAAGCGCACATGCCACTGCCGTAAAAACGCTGACAATTTTAATTTCTGACCACTTTAACTGTTCAAAATGATGATGGATCGGCGCCATTTTAAACAGCCTCTTTCCTGTTTTCTTAAACCAGAACACCTGAAGAACAACTGACAATGTCTCAACGACATAGACCCCTCCCACGATGACGAACAATAAATGCGCCTGTAGGAGCATTACCATTGCCGCTAAATAACCACCTAATGCCAACGACCCCACATCGCCCATAAATACTTTTGCAGGGAATCGGTTAAAATATAAAAATCCCAACAGCGAAAAAGCCAAAAGTACATTACTCATGACGATGCCATGATTTGGAAGCATCGCAGCAATCAATGACATAGATGCTAAAAAGACGATGGTCACTAAACTCGCTAACCCATCTAAGCCATCTGTTAAATTGACGCTATTGGTGACTGCGACAATAAAGAAAAATGCGAAAGGATAGTAGGCCCACTTTAGATCTAAGAAAAAGTCTAAGCCAGGAATATACACGACTGTTTGATCAAGTCCAATCATGAAAATCAAAATTGCCGAGCCAATCAATTGACCAATGACCTTTTGGTAAGCTCTCAGTCCGAGATTGCGCTTAAGCACCACTTTGATATAATCGTCCAAGAATCCTATGCCCCCGAAAAAAAATGTTGCAAAAATCAGGATTAAAGTCTGCTTGTTGATGCCCCAAAAGAAGACCAAACAGAAGGACCAAGCAAGGATGAAAATCACGCCACCCATTGTCGGTGTACCCGCTTTTGAGTGGTGACTCTTTGGCCCTTCCTCACGAATAAACTGACCTGCATTGAGCCTTATTAAAAAAGGGATGATGATGTAACCCATCAAAATCGAAATTCCTGTTGCTACAAGTCCACTAGTCCCTATCGACCACATGTTCAAAACCTCTTTCTATGACTTGATCTAAGACGCTTTCAACATGCATCCCTCTCGATCCTTTAAACATAACCGCGTCACCTTGATTCAAGAAGGTCAGCAAATGGCGTGTCAATTCAGCGGAATTTTCAAAATGAAAAGCGCTGCAAGATAGGAGGCTTTTATGAAAAAAAACGCTTTGATTGCCAAATGAAAAAACCGCAGACAAACCCAATCCATTGACGCGTTCACCCAACTGTTTATGAATCGTTTCAGACAAATCTCCTAGTTCTAATATATCGGCAAAGACAAGAATATGTCTTTTTGCTGGCAGTTCAAGCAGTACATCTAAAGCTGACACTACAGAATCAGGACTGGCATTATACGTGTCATCCACTAAAATCAAGCCGTGAATTTGATTGACTTGTAGCCTCATTTTGAGGGTTTCGACGGACTCTAAGCCGCGCTTGATCTCACGAAGTGTAAGACCATACTTTCTTGCCACAGCAACAGCCAGCAAAGCGTTTGAAGCGTTGTGTTTGCCGATAAGTGGCATAAGAATCTCCATGACTTCACCATCCGCAAAAAGCTGGAACTGAGAAGTAGACAAAGAAGTTGCTTTGTAGGTGTCATAAAAATAAGGTGTGCCTTGCCCTACTGAGACGACCGTGTAGTTGTCACTTGTGAGCGGTCTCAGCAAAGGGTCTTCACCGTTGAGCCAAAGGGTGTTGGTATGATCAAAAGCTTCGGTGATTTCCATTTTAGACTTTAAAATGCCTTCACGGCTTCCAAAAAATTCGATGTGCGAATCCCCAATATTGGTGATGATGGCATCGTTAGGTTTTATGATATCACACAAGGTACGGATTTCACCATAGTGATTCATGCCCATTTCAATCACAAGAACTTGCGTGTTCTCAGGCATATGAAGCACAGTCAGAGGAAGTCCAATGTGGTTGTTCAAATTGCCTTTATTTTTGAAGGTTCTATATTTCTGAGACATGACAGCGTGAACGATTTCTTTGGTAGAAGACTTCCCGGTACTTCCTGTCACCGCAATACGTATAGGATTGACTTGGTCAAGATAGGCTTTCGCCAATTGCTGAAGTGCTACCAGAGTATCCTCAACCCAAAGTACAGTCACATCCGCAGGAATTTCGCCTATTTGTCTTTCTGAAACAATGACCACATGTGACCCTTTTTCCATGGCAATTTGGACAAAATTATGACCATTAAACAGGGGGCCCACCAGCGCAACAAAGAGTTCACCTGGCTGTATGGTCCGAGAATCTGTTGAAACACCTTGGAATATCTGCTCTCCCTCGGCAATTACTTCTGCACCACATGTTTTTACAACAAAATCAACTGTTCGTTTGATCATAGATCTTCCTCGCTAATTGTTGAACAACCTGACGGTCATCAAAATGAATTTTTTCGGTCCCGATAATTTGATAGTCTTCATGGCCTTTTCCAGCAATCAAAACACAGTCGCCAATATCAGCAAGCTTCAGCGCCGCTTTGATGGCCTCTGACCTATCGGGTGCAATAACACAACGCTCTGAATGCGTCATCCCTTTGACAATATCCCTTATGATGGCGTTCGGATCTTCCGTGCGAGGATTGTCGCTGGTGACGATGACCACATCAGCACCCTTCTCTGCAATCTCACCCATGAGAGGTCTTTTCCCTCTATCCCGATCTCCACCACAGCCAAACACACAGATAAGCTTCCCTGTTGTAAATTCCCGCACTGCACTCAACACCTTTTGCAGCGCATCAGGGGTGTGTGCAAAATCCACATAAACAGATGAAGACAAGGGCTGTTCGACCCGCTCTAATCGACCAGGAATACGAATCGTGGACAAAATGCATTGAATGTTTTCTTCCGATACGTTCAGATACTTTGCTACGCCTATTGCGACAGCAAAATTGTAGGCATTAAATCGACCAGGAATACCCACTTGATAGGCATGTGTCCCCTGATCTGTGGATAAATTAAAGCGGCCACCCTTATGGTCCATTTCAAACGCACTCACTTTCAAATCGGCTGAAG
>JBBRGL010000052.1:0-11567 GCA_038240675.1 Peptostreptococcales bacterium | reverse complement strand
TACACAGTGCACTGTCACTATAGGAGATGATGCATCCCTTCTGAAACTTATCAAGGACAGTGGCTGTGTGGCACTTTCCTTCGGTCTTGAAAGCATCAGTCAGGACAGCTTGGACACTATGCAAAAGCCTTGGGCCCACGTTGTGGACTATGAGCGTCAGCTAAGCGCCATCCGCAGGGCAGGCATCGATCTGTCCACTGAAATGGTCGTTGGCGCTGACGGAGATACGCTGGAATCCATTCGACAAACAGCTGATTTTGTCGAAAAAATGAAAATTATGGTGCCTCGTTTTTATATTTTGACCCCCATACCGGGAACGGCTTTTTTTCACCAAATGGTCAAAGAAGACAGGCTCTACAACAGGGATATATACACCTATGACGGTGCTACCGCTGTACATTACCCCCAAAATATGACGCCTCAAGAACTGACGGCGGCTTACTGGGACCTTTACCGCGTGGTGTTTGGTCTCAGGAGTATTATAAAGCGCACGCTTCTCCACAGGGATTTTTTGAAAAGGCCACTAAGATGCTTATTTTACCTCTACATCAATCTCTATTACCGGACTCAAATCAAAAAAGGGATTACCCCCAATATTATTTAAGGGAGGCGTCATGAGAATTCTCCTCATTAGACCATGGGTCAATGAAAATATCACCACCGTCAGGAATTTTTTGTTTGGAGAGCCGATGGGACTTGCTTGTGTGGCAACTCTTTTGAAAGAGGTTGGTGCAGAAATTGTGGTGGCTGACTTTATGGTGGAGACAAAGGGCACTTTAAAGGCCTATTTGGAAACCTTCAAACCGCATATCGTCGGCATCACTTCTCAGTGCACAGATGTTGAAAATGTCACCCTTATGGCAAAACAGGTAAAAGCCTTTGAGCCGAGCATTACAGTTATGGTGGGAGGTGTTCAGGCCACCTGTTTTCCCAATAGTTTTTTTAGAGAGGACATCGACTACGTTTTTAAATCCACCACAAGGGCAAATGTGACCGCTCTCATGGCAGAGATTGACGCTGGCAGTGTAATCACGCGCATTGACGGCATCTACAGCCGTGCCCTTGGTTTTATCAACGCAGGGGAGTTTTGCCTCAACGAATACGTAGTACCCGATAGACAGGTGACAGCCCGCTATAGAAAAGCGTACAAATACGTGGGGTATCAGCCGTGTGCCATCGTTCAGACCGCCTACGGCTGCCGAAACCGCTGTGAATTTTGCATCCGCTGGAAACTGGAAGGTCCCATTCTCCGAGAGGTGGACATAGAGGCCATTGTCGATCAAATTGAAGCCCTTGACGAACCCTATGTGATGATTTGTGACAATGATTTTCTCATCAACGAATCCCGTCTTAGCCGGTTTTGTGATCTGCTTGAAGAGCGGCGTATCAAAAAGGGCTTTGTCTGCTACGGCAGCGTCAACAGCATTCTTGAAAAACCCACGCTCGTGAAACGGCTCAAGGCTTGCGGACTGCTCGCTGTGATTATTGGCTACGAATCATTTAGCGATGTTCAGCTACAGTCCTACAACAAAGCTGCAACGCTTGACGACAACCTCAAAGCCACCCGCATCCTACAAAAAGTTGGGATAGCCTGTTGGGGTTCTTTTATTATCCATCCCGATTGGGACAAGGCCGATTTTAAAAAGTTGCTCCGCTATATTGATCATCTGAAACCTGAACTCATTACGTTCTCACCCCTTGTTCCACATCCGCTTACTCCGCTGTACGAGACTTTCAAATCACGGCTTTTGTACGGCATTGAAGATTATGACAAGTGGAATTTTGGCGATGTGCTCATACGGCCGTCTAAAATGAGTCTCAAAGCCTATTACTGGCAAGTGCTGCGGTTGACCCTGAAGGTCAACTGCAACTGGCACTCCATCAGTTATACCCTAAAAGCCTTCCCCCTCAAAAATACCCTTTTGATGGTCTTTGGGTTTAAAAACCTGTTCAGTGTCTATATCAAAAACTTTCTCACCAGGAGATAAACTATGAAAGTGCTGCTCGTGCGACCTGAAGCCCCCAATATGCTGAATTTTACCAAGATTCTTGACAATGAGCCCCTCGAGCTTGAATACCTACACACAGTGCTGATGGGACTTGGTCACACTGATTATATCTTTGATGGCTTGGTGGAGCAAAGAACCTTTCAGGAGGTTTTGAAGGCGGAAAAGCCCGACGTTGTGGCTATTACGGGCTATATCACCCAAGAGAATGTGATGAAACGCTATGCAGCTTTGGCGAAACTGTGGGAGCCAAAGACGGTCACCATTATTGGAGGCGTACACGCACAGTTGAATTTTGAGCGGTTTTACGGCCATGAGGTGGATTACATTTTAAGAAGTGAATCCGTAGCAGTCTTTGGGGACTTAATAGAGGGGCTACAGAATCAAGCTCTAAAGCCAGAATATCTCAACGGTTTGGCCTATAAAGAGAGTGGCAAATGGACTGTGAATCCACTGGTAGCCATTTGTATCAACGAGTTGCCCATACCAGACCGAAGCCATTTCAATCAGCACAAGGCACATTATCGGTATTTGGATTTAGAACAAGTGGCTACTGTAAAAACGGCTTTTTCCTGTCCGCACACCTGCAATTTTTGCTACTGTACGCAGCTAGCAAGTGGCGTCTATCAAATGCGGAGTTTGGATCTGGTCATTGAAGAAATAAAAGGCCTCACCACGGACAACGTTCAAATTGTAGACGATGATTTCTTGGTGAATCCAGAACGGGTGTGGGATTTTGTAGAACAGCTCAAAAGAGAAAAAATTGACAAGACCTTTATATGCTATGCCAGAGCCGATGATGTCGTCAGGAATCCCGAGCTTGTAGAGGCACTGGCCCAGTGCGGCTTTAAATATTTCTTAGTTGGACTTGAGGCCGTCAGCGATATCCAGCTCAAAAATCTCAACAAAAAGACCTCAGAGGACATCAATAGACGCTGTGTGGAGATCATTGAAGCCACTTCCGCTCAGTGCATCGGCCTTATGATCGTGTCTCACGAAGCCACCGTATCTGATTTTGAAGAACTGTATAGCTGGGTAAGTACCCATGGGCTCAAATTCGTCACCGTATCTATTTTCACGCCCATCCCTGGGACGCCCCTTTATGAAGCGTATAAAGACCAGTTGATCACCACGAATATAGAGGACTGGGATTTTCTCCACTTGGTGATTAAACCGACACAGATGAGTCAGGCTGCCTTCTATAGGCAGTATTATAAACTGTTTATGAAACTCTACCGGTTGGCTAAAAAAACGGGGATCTATTCCTTTATGGACCTTAAATATTATAAAAATTTGATTGGTAGTTATTTGAAGCGCAAGATAAAGGCTGAATTTGGAGCGTTAAACAAGACAAATTCCATAAAATGACAAAAAACTTCTCAAGGCAAAACGCCCTGAGAAGTTTTTTACATTATCTTAACATAAGGTTCATATGTTCTGGTTACTTATTACATATACTGAATACAACTTAGTCGGAGAAAGAGTAAGTTCATAAGACCCTCATGAAAAATAGGAGGCACATATGCACTGTAAGCGGGCAGAAATCATCGATTATTTGATGGTTCAAATGATCAGCAAGGGGCTAAAAAAAGGCGCTAAGCTGCCGTCTGAAAATGAATTGGCCGATAGATTTTCGACCACCAGAATCAATGTCAGGACAGCGCTAGAGCGACTTGTGGAAATGGGCTACATACGCTCTCAGCATGGCAAAGGCTATTTTGTAAAAGGTCAGAAGCAGAAAATAGGCCTTATTCTCAGTGGGTCTGAAAGCTTTAGTCACAAAATGAAGGTTTTTATGTCTCGCTATCAAAGTATCAATTTGGGCTGTGAAGAGATTTTATACGACGCCCAAATTTGGCATAAGCTCGGCATTGAGAATCATCAAAAGGCATACAAAATAAGTCGGTTGAGAAAGGTAGATATGGAGCCCATAGCCCTTCATTTTTCCTATGTCTCTTCAGCGAATTTTCCGAAGGTGGCAGAAGATGGGCATGCCATTGGTTCTATGTATGACTATTATATTGATTATGGGTACAGAAGCTTCCAATCGAGTCAAAGTGTCTTGAGCATCACCTTTCCAACTTTATCCGAACAGGAGGTTTTTCAGTGTACTGGTCTGATTCCACTGCTATTGGTTGAGACGGATTGCGTAGACAGTGAAACGGGCCGTATACTAGAGATGACAAAGATCCTCTACAAAGGGGAAGGTTTTAAGTACTTAATTTGATTAAGATATCAAAAGTCCTTAGTTGATCATATTCATACTGCGCATAGTTCCGGATGATTCAACTGGAACTATATGCAGTATGAATATTCGAGAAACTTACTTATGACATCCTAATATGAAATGTACAGACTCAAGCCATACTGTTAAAGCTGTATACAGCATTTTTTTGATCAAACAAGTTTGAAAAACAAGTTTGAACAGGGTACAATGGGAGAAGAGGTTAATCTATGGAGGTCGAAATGGCTATTTTAAAAATCAACACACTTTTCAAACCCGAATTTAGCGGAGAATTGGTGACGAGCCGTGCAACTGTTGATATTGGTCCAGAAGAGGGTCAAGTTTTCCCTTATGACATGCTGTTAGGGGCTCTCGCTTCCTGCTTTTATTCCACCTTTCTTGACATCGCAGAAAAAAAACGCATTCATTATGATTCAGTAGATATAGAAGTCACTGGCGAAAAGCGGACGGAGATTCCAGCAACGCTTAAATGGGTCAATTTGAAAATAACCATTAAAAATGCGGAAAAAGAAAAAGGCCTTATTCAAGCAGCTGAGCTTGCAGGCCAGTATTGTTCTATTTATCAGACGCTTTCTCATGTGGCTGAGATGAAAACTCAGGTGGTATTTGAATAAGCACTTAGCAAAACAGGTGTGAAATATTGTTTATTTTCCAAAGTACTCCACGCGGATTGCCTTAGACTCTAACGCTTTTAGTTGCGTTCTGTCAAAAATCCACTGGCTTTGGTCTTCGCTATCCCAAGCGGTCAAAAGATTGAGTTTTTTGAGTTTCATAATAGGCGTCAAATCCTTTGCCAAAGTGTATGAAATATCGAGCTTATTTAAATTGGTCAACTTCGCCAGAACGTCGAGGTTGGCTATTTTATTTTTTGAAATATTCAGAGATGTAAGCAATGTCATTTCTGAAAGCACTGACAAGTCTGTAATGGCATTGTTGGAAATATCCAAGGTTTTCAGGTGGTTATTTTTTTGAATGGAATCCAGGGAAGAGAGACCGCCTGACGTGTAGATAAAGAAATCCAAAGTGGTCACATCTTTTAAAAAATCAATATTGGGAAGTTGGGAATCCGTGGCTGAAAAAGTCAAAATGTTTGCCCAATCTACTTGAGAAGGCACCTCCTCAATGGTGGAATTAATAATTTTGAGAGAAGGGAGGTACTTTAGTTTAGCAAGGGGTGCCAAGGATTTGATGGTCGAGTTGGTGATGGTCACTTTTTTAAGGTTGACGGCGTATTCAAGGCCCGATAAATCATAGGCGATGTTATTGTCGATATTCAAGGTATAGAGCTTTCTCAAATCGGATACTAAAATACTCCCTTCTTCGACTTGAAGCAATTGCTCGAGGTACGCTTCAAAGGCTGAATCTACAAAGGTAACTTTTCGTAAGGCTTCAGGCTCTGCTGTTGTGGCGGTCTCTTGCGATTCTGTCGTCGCCACGGGCAGATGCTGAAATTTTGGGTCGTTAGTGGTTTTACAGGCGGTAATAGTCACCATAGTCATGATAAACAGTAAAATTAAAAGCTTGAATCTATTCATAGTAAACCTCCAAAAAGAAGATGCATGAGACATTGTGAGATGCGTAAAGGACTCGGAATGCAGAGGCCCTTCTAATTCCATTGTAACAAAAATCAGTCAGAATGAAAAGGGCCTCCCGTTGTGGAAGGCCCTAACTACTGTCCCACGCGAAGCGCCGAACATCCCTTTTGACTCTACTGACTATAATGACCAAGCATTTTGCGCACAAATGCTTCATCCACGCCCTTTTGCCCCGCATAGTGGTCTATTTGATCGCCGCCAATTTTGCTGATGCTGAAATATTTGGCGTCTGGATGGGCAAAAATAAGGCCGCAAACGCTTGATACAGGTGTCATCATATAATTTTCAGTCAGCGTAAGTCCCGTGTGGGTCGTTGCGTCAAGGACCTTGAAGAGCCGCTCTTTTTCTGAATGGTCAGGCAGTGAAGGATATCCGAAGGCAGGTCTTATGCCCTGGAATTCTGATTTGAAAAGCGCTGTGTTGCCGAGATTTTCGTCAGGCGCATAACCCCAGTAGGTTTTCCTTGTATCCATGTGCAGACGCTCTGCAAAGCTTTCGGCGAGACGGTCGGCGATGAGTTTGATCATAATCGCTTCATAATCGTCGCCTTTGGCTTTTGCCCCTTCGTAAAGTTCTTGGAGTCGAGCCCCTGAAGAAACGGCAAACAGGCCTAAATAATCGGGCGCACCGCTTTCTCTAGAGGCGATGTAGTCTCCTAAACTCTTGGTAGTGCCTTCTATGGATTGCTGTCTCAGGCATGGGAAGGCTACAAGGACTGTTCCAGAGGGGTCGCATAAGACGATTTGATCGTCGGCGCTATAGGCATTGAAAAGACCCACTACACCTTTTAAGGCAATGGCATCATCCTTCTCAAGGACATCCAGAAGGTGGTTGGCATCGTCATAGAGGAGTTTTGCTTCTTCGCCGATGCGAGGATCGTCAAATATGGCGGGATAGGTTCTCATAAGGCCCCAACTGGTGAAAAAGAAAGTCCAGTCAATGGTTTTTCGAAGTGCGTGTACGCTAGACGTCACAGGGGTTATGCCGAGTTGTTTGGGCGCTGTGACCACAGCCGACACGTCTAAATCATAGCGTCTTGAAAATGCATCTCCATAGGGTGCAAGTGGCTTTTGCAAATCGAGATACTGGGTCCGTATGGCGGCATAGCCCTCTTGATGGGCCATGATATAATGGGCTCTCTTTTCGGAGTCAAGAAGGCATTTGACGATTTCGACTGTTTTAGAAGCGTTGGTGGCGTGGAAAACCCGATTCGGGTAATGGGGCTCAATTTTGACAGCTGTGTGAATTTTAGAGGTTGTTGCACCACCTACAATGATGGGAATATGAAGGCCTCTGTGCTCGAGGGACTTGGATACAAAAGCCATTTCCTCGAGAGAGGGTGTAATGAGACCGCTAAGACCGATGACGTCAACGTTGTGAGCGATGGCTTGGTCGATGATTTCCTCAGCAGACACCATAATGCCTAAGTCGATTACTTCAATATTGTTGCAAGCGAGGACCACGCCAACGATGTTTTTGCCGATGTCATGGACATCCCCTTTGACTGTCGCCATAAGGACTTTGCCAAGCTTAGCACTCTGTTTTGAATCTTGGGCATCGATGTGAGGGAGCAACTGTTCGACGGCCTGTTTCATGACGCGAGCGCTTTTGACCACTTGGGGGAGGAACATTTTGCCTTCGCTAAAGCGGTCGCCAACAATGGACATCCCCGCCATGAGCGGGCCTTCAATGATTTTAAGCGCAGGATAATATACAGTCAAAGCCTCTTCAATATCCTCTTTAAGGCGAGTGGTTTTTCCAGTTATAAGGGCTTGTTTAAGGCGCTCTTCTAAGGGGAGAAGGGCTACATCCTCCTTGGACGCTACTTTTGTATCGCCGAGGGCGAGGATGCGCTCTGCTTGTTCCAAAAGTTCCTCAGAAGCCTCAGGGTGGGTATTGAGAATCACCGCTTCGACCGCTTTCAAAAGCTCAGGGTCAATTTCATCATAAGGCAGAATCATGCCAGGATTGACGATACCCATATCCATGCCCGCGTGGATGGCGTGGTAGAGGAACACGGCGTGCATAGCTTCACGAATTGGGTTATTGCCCCTAAAGGAAAAGCTTAAGTTGCTGACGCCGCCACTGATTTTGGCGCCGGGCAAATTAGCTTTGATCCAGGCCGTCGCACGTATGAAATCAAGGGCGTAGCTGTTGTGGGATTCAATGCCCGTTGCCACAGCCAAAATATTAGGGTCAAAAATAATATCCTCCTGAGGATAGCCCACTGTATTGACCAATAAATCATATGCTCTTTGACACACTTGAATTTTGCGTTCATAGGTGTCCGCTTGACCCTGTTCATCAAAGGCCATGACCACTATAGCCGCATTGTAGCGTTTAATGAGTTTCGCAGTGGCAATAAATTCAGATTCGCCATTTTTCATGCTGATGGAATTGACAATGGGCTTGCCCTGGATGGCTTTCAGACCCGCTTCAAGGACTTCCCATTTAGAGGAGTCGATCATAATGGGGACCCGCGAAATGTCTGGTTCAGCGGCGATGAGTTTTAGAAAATGGCTCATTTCTTCCGCTGCATCCAGCATACCGTCATCGAAATTGATGTCGATAATTTGAGCGCCGTTTTCAACTTGATCCCGTGCAATCTCAAGTGCTTCATTATATTGCTTGGCGCGGATGAGTTTGGCGAATTTTGCAGAGCCAGAGACATTTGTACGCTCGCCTACATTGACAAAATTCAGTTCAGGGGTGATCTTAAGGGCTTCAAGTCCCGCCAAAATCATAGGGCCTTGTATTTTTACAGGAAGAGGACGGGGTGTCTTGTCCTTTGCAAAACGCGCTATGGCAGCGATGTGCTCCGGTGTAGTACCGCAGCAGCCACCGACGATATTGATATGTTGGTCATTGAAAAGCGTCGATAAAAAATGAACAGTGTCTTCAGGAAGTTCATCGTACTCTCCAAAGCGATTGGGAAGGCCCGCATTCGGATAGACGCTAATGGCATAGGGAAGATGCTCTGAAAGGTATTCAATATAAGGTGCCAACTCCTTGGCGCCAAAAGAGCAGTTAAGGCCGAAAGAGACGATATAGTCACTTTTAATGGAAGCGACAAAGGCGTCGAGGGTTTGGCCAGAAAGGGTGCGACCACTTTTGTCCGTCAGGGTGACCGAGATCATAATGGGCAAACTAAAGCCTTTTTCTTCAAAAAGCAACTCCGCTGCAAAAATTGCGGCTTTTGCGTTAAGGGTGTCAAAAATTGTCTCGATGAGGAACGCATCCACACCGCCCTCCATAAGGCCATTCATTTGCTCGAAGTAGGCAGCTACAAGTTCATCAAAGGTCACATTTCTGTAGGCTGGGTCCTGAACCCTCGGGGAAAGGGAAGCTGTTTTATTCGTTGGCCCAATAGACCCAGCGACAAATCGTGGACGCTCAGGCGTGGCATAGTGATCAGCGCAGTCACGCGCTAGTCTTGCAGATTCATAGTTAAGGGCATAAGAAAGACTACTCAGCTGATAGTCCGCTTGTGAGACTGCATTGGCATTGAATGTATTGGTCTCAATCAGGTCTGCACCAGCTTCCAAATAAGCGCTGTGTATGGCTTTAAGGACATCTGGACGGGTCAGTACAAGAAGGTCGTGATTGCCTTTGAGACGAATGGTGTGACCTGAAAAACCCTTTGGGATGTAATCCGCCTCAATGAGTTGATAATTTTGGATAGCTGTTCCCATGGCGCCGTCGAGTATAAGAATGCGCTCTTTCAGCGCTTTTTCAAAGGGTGTATTCATGAGTTGCTCCTTTCCAGTCTTTTGAATAGTATACTTCTTTAAGATACAGCCGTCTAGGGGCGTATATGTACGAAAGAATACCCGCATTTAATGGAATAAACTGTAACTACTCTGTTCTTCTAAATGAGTTAGTAAAATAAGCATTTTGCAAAATAGAAACATTGATTAGCGTGTCAAATGTTAAAGAGATTCCACCTCAGAATAAAGTCATGAATAAAGGCAAAAGACATAAATCACGCAAAAAGAACCGTCCCCAATGCTTTTGTCCAGGAAAGAAAAAAAGGGCTGAATTGTTGAATTCAGCCCCTTAAAATTTCACTCTACCATTCCAAAATTACTTTTCCAGATTGACCGCTTTTCATAATTTCAAAACCCTTTTCGAATTCTGTGTAATGGAAATTGTGGGTAACAACTTTTGAAACATCAAGTCCAGACTGGAGCATGGCTGTCATCTTGTACCATGTTTCAAACATTTCGCGGCCGTAGATGCCTTTGATGAAAAGGCCGTTAAAGACGATTTTGTTCCAGTCCACATGGGTATCAGGTGCTTGGATGCCAAGCATAGCGATTTTGCCGCCGTGGAACATGACATCGATCATGCTTTGGAAAGCAGCACCGTTTCCTGACATTTCGAGACCAACGTCAAAGCCTTCCTTCATGCCGAGCTCCTTCATAACATCCTGAAGGTTTTCTTTCATTGGATTCACTACGCGGCTTGCGCCCATTTGCTTGGCAAGGTTGAGGCGATATTCATTGACATCGGTAATGACAATGTGTTTAGCACCTGCGTGACGGGCAATAGCCACCGCCATAATGCCGATAGGGCCAGCGCCAGTAATAAGGACGTCTTCGCCCAATAAGTCAAAAGAAAGTGCGGTATGAACAGCGTTGCCGAGGGGGTCCATAATGCTGAGAACGTCCTCAGGAATGCTTTTGTCGCAGAGCCATACATTGGACATAGGAATTGAAGCGTACTCGGCGAATATACCTGTACGGTTGACGCCGACGCCTACTGTGTTTTTGCAAAGGTGTCGTCTGCCAGCAAGACAGTTACGGCAGTGTCCACAAATAATGTGGCCCTCGCCAGATACCAAATCGCCTACCTTAAAATCCGATACTCTTGAACCAATTTCAACTATTTCACCCACAAATTCATGACCGATAGTCATAGGCACTGGAATGGTTTTTTGCGACCATTCGTCCCAGTTATAGATATGAATATCCGTTCCGCAAATGGCTGTCTTTTTCATTTTGATGAGGACTTCCATGTCCGATATTTGTGGAATGTCCACTTCCTCTAACCATAGACCGGGTTTCGCGTATTTTTTGACTAAAGCTTTCATTTTACCTGTCATTGTATGACCTCCAATTTTTAGTCGGCTTAACACCCCTATTGTACCACCCGATGTGCCATAGGTACAGATGAATTTCGGTATTTTGGTCTCAATTTACGAACTTTATACCCTTGTCAGCGGAACACAAACAGCCTGCTTTGTCCGACGTACAAAGACAGATTTCGACAGCAGAACCCAACCTGAAACGAAGGCGAAAAAATAGTGAACAAAGGATGCAAAGGTAAACATACGTAAAGAACGCAAAAAAAAAGTGGGACGCCAACCTTTCGCGGTCTTATGCTTCTTGCCTTGGCGCCCTTTGCTTTAAGTCTTATGAATGGGTTTCAAATCCCAGTGAGGATATTCGTCTCAAAAACCATAAGCGAAAGAGGATGTCACAGGCATCCTCTTTCGCTTATGCATTTATTTTTTTGATGACAGCATCGATGACTTGGTCCATATTGTAGTATTTGTATTCTGCCAGGCGTCCTACAAAGAGTATAATGGACCCATGAAAAAAGACAAAAATTTCTGATTTCTAAGTGAACCAGATATAATAAAAGGGCAGTAAGTTGCCAACAAAAGGAAGGTTCACACAAATGGGAAGAAGACAATTCACAGCGGAATTCAAAACTAAA
>JBBRGL010000051.1:0-11681 GCA_038240675.1 Peptostreptococcales bacterium | reverse complement strand
GGGTGCTGACGGCGCAAAAGGCATTAAACGCGTCAAAGATAACAAAGCTTTTGTCATTGCTCAGGATGAAGAGTCATGCGTCGTTTTCGGGATGCCAAAGTCAGCAATTAAACTAACTGAAGTTGATCGTATTGTCAACCTTGAAGTCATTTCAAGTGAAATAGTCAAAGCTATGGGGGTGTAATTTTATGGATATGAGTCAATATTTAGAGATTTTTATTGATGAGTCAAAGGAGCACTTACAAAACATGAACAAGGTATTACTCGAACTTGAAAACAATCAACAGGATGTTAATTTGATCAATGAAATTTTTCGTGTTGCGCACACCATCAAGGGAATGGCTGGAACAATGGGATTCAATCGCGTGGCGAATCTGACACATGAAATGGAAAATGTTCTACATCTGGTCAGAAATAAAGAAATTCCTGTTTCAAATCCCATTATTGATATTCTTTTTGAATGCTTTGATGCATTGGAAGAGTATATTTCGCATTTGACAAATACTGGTCAAGAAGGAACGCTTGACACGACTTCTCTCGTTGAAAGACTGAAGCAAATAGCTCTGACAAAAGCTTCTGAAGGCAAAGCTTAGGGTGCTGAAAAACAGGCAAAACCAGTCGAAATAGAAAAGAAAGAATCCGGTGGCGTCGCTGAATTTCATTTGACCATTGAAGACATATCCAGCAATCTTTTTGATAAAGCAAGTCAAGAGGGGTTTAGCCCTTTTATGGTACGCGTTGCACTACGCGAAAACTGTATGTTAAAAGCCGCTCGATCGTTTATTGTATTTAACACCCTTGAACAATTTGGAGAGGTCATTAAATCACATCCGTCAGCTGAAGACATAGAAGATGAAAATTTTGATACATCTTTTGAACTTTTATATTTGACAAAATTAGATGCAGAAACCATCAAAAGAGAAATAATGAATATTTCAGAAGTGGATTATGTAGATGCTGTACTGGTCAACATTGCAACGATGATTCAAGAAGCCAAAAATCAAGGCCTCAAAGAGGCTGAAGTTGTTTCAGAACGCAAAATGGCAGATATACCACAACATGAAAAATCAGAAGAGTCTCCTAAAGAAGGTGCAGCTGGTGGCAAAACCAAAACGTCTAAAACAGTGCGTGTCGACATTGATCGCTTAGACAATTTGATGAATCTCGTCAGTGAATTGATTATTATCAAAACCCGTCTCGAAGATTTAGACAGTTCCGAATCCAAGCAGAATATGAGTGAAGCTGTTGAGTATTTAGAGCGCATTACCACTTCGCTGCACGATGCTGTTATGAAGGTGCGTATGGTTCCTGTTGAACGCACATTTAACCGATTCCCAAGAATGGTGAGAGACCTTGCTAAAGATCTAGGCAAATCGATTAAACTTGATATGTCTGGGGAAGAGACAGAAGTGGACAGAACCGTTATCGATGAAATCGGCGATCCGTTGATTCACCTTATTCGAAACTCCATTGATCACGGTATTGAAAGTATGGAACAGCGCGTTCGCATAGGCAAACCAGAATCCGGTACAGTTGCTTTACGCGCTTATCCAGATGGAAACACGGTCGTTATAGAAATTGAAGATGATGGTAATGGAATTAACACCCAAAAAGTTGCCGAAAAAGCCATTAGCAGAGGACTCATCACCAAATCTGAAGCGGATAATATGTCCCAAACTGAAATTGTCAATTTATTGTTTAAACCCGGGTTCTCTACAGCGGATGTCATTACGGATTTATCAGGCCGAGGTGTTGGATTAGATGTTGTCAAAACAAAGATAGAAGCATTGGGGGGTATTGTAGAAGTACAAACAGAGCTCGGTGTTGGATCAAAGTTTATCATCAGATTGCCACTGACACTCGCAATTATTCAGGCGCTGATGGTAAATCTTGGACAAGAGCGATATGCGCTTCCACTTAACAATATTCGCATCATCACAACGATCAAATCGTCCTCAATTTCGAGAATTCAAAACCAAGAAGTGGTTTTATACCGCAATCAAACGCTGCCACTTATTCGTTTGCCACAAATTCTTGAGGTCCCAAATTATCTTGTGGATCAAGAAAATCTAACGGTCGTCATCGTGAAAAAAGGCAATCAAGAAGCAGGACTAATTATCGACAATCTTATTGGACAACAAGAAATTGTCATTAAGTCTTTAGGAAAATATTTGACAGGCGTTAAAGCTATTGCTGGTGCAACAATACTCGGAAATGGTTCAGTGGCTCTCATCGTGGATCCTAACCAACTTTTTTAAGGAGGCAGTTTTATGATTAAGGAATTTGTGGTCTTTAAATTAGAAGGTGAGTGTTACGGGATTGATATTCATTTTGTAGAAAATATCGAAAAGGTAATGGATATTACGAGAGTCCCTTTCTCAAAACCATATGTATCAGGAGTCGTCAATCTCAGAGGCAACGTTATTCCCATTGTTGATCTGCGGACACGCTTTTGCCTTGAAAAAAAACCACATTCGGATGATACACGCATCATCATTGTCAACATTTCTGAGCTTAAAATTGGCATGATTGTCGATAGCTCTTCTGAAGTGCTTCAACTAGATGATCAGGATATTGATGATGCTCCTTCAATAAAATCTAACCACGGTGAAGATTTTGTCACCAAAATAGGCAAAAACAATGGTAGAATAGTAATGTTGGTAGATCTTATTCGTATACTTGCAGTAGAAGATATTATTGAAGAAAAATAAGGGGTGTTGAATGGGAACTAATCTGGATAACTTCAATGGAACGGTTATTGATGTCCTCAAAGAAATTGGGAATATTGGCGCTGGAAATGCAGCCACCGCTCTGGCAAAAATGATCAACAAAAAAGTGGATATGACAGTTCCCAAGGTTAATGTTCTCAATTTTCAAGAAGTGCCAGATTTGTTGGGTGGTGCAGAAGAACAAGTCTGTGGCATATACTTTAAAATAGAAGGCGATTTAGAGGGAACAATTATGTTTCTTCTCAGTGCGGAATCTGCCTCTACACTCATAGAACTTCTTATGCCTGGCATGGCCAAAGAAGCCATCGATGAGTTTACAGTGTCCGCACTTCAAGAAATTGGTAATATATTGGCAGGGTCTTATATTTCTTCTTTGTCAACGCTTACAAATTTAAAAATTCAAATTTCTGTTCCTTCATTGGCAATTGATATGGCCGGTGCGATACTATCTGTTCCAGCAACTCAGTTTGGTTTGATGGGAGACAAAATCTTGATCATTGAAAATGATTTTGTTGAAACGCATGAAAACAAAAGCGTACAAGGCTACTTTTTCTTAATGCCTGACGTTGATTCATACGAAATACTACTCAAAAGTTTAGGGATAACTCTATGATAGATCTTATCAAGGTCGGCATGGCTGACTATAAGACAACAAATGCACCACGCGCTTTGACCACACTTGGTCTTGGATCTTGCATAGGCATTTGCTTATATGATCCCGTCTCTCGGGTTACTGGGATGGCTCATATTATGTTGCCTTCATCACAGGCAATTCGGAATAACAGTAATGGCGCTAAATTTGCAGATACCGCTGTAGCCGAAATGCTTATCCAAATGAAGGAAAAAGGCGCTATTCAAAGTCGGCTAATCTGCAAAATTGCAGGAGGAGCTCAAATGTTTTCTTTTAACAATACCAATGATTTGATGAAAATTGGAGAAAGAAATGCTCAAGCCGTTCGTGAAATCATGAGAGATTTGAAAATACCTATTAGAGCGGATGATACAGGAGGAACTTTTGGACGGACGATTGAGTTCTATTCCGAAGATGGCAAACTGATAATCAAAACCATAGGGCACGGCATTAAACAGTTATAGCGAGGTAAGCTTATGTCTGTGTTGGATTCATGGAAGGCATATAAAGAACATAACGATGCGGCAGCCAAGGACCAACTTATAATTCACTATATAGACTTGGTTAAAATCATAGCGGGAAAGTTGTATATTCAGTATAATCACAACGTGGATTTCGAAGATTTGGTAAGTAATGGAATTATCGGTTTGATTGATGCGATTGAAAAATTTGATCCAAGCAAGAATATTAAATTTGAGACTTACGCAAACTTTCGCATACGTGGATCGATCATTGATCAGATCAGGAATCTCGATTGGATTCCTAGAAGTCTTAGACAAAAGTATAAGCAACTTGAGGAAGTGCACGACCGTCTGAGTTTGAATTCTGGTGGTTCTGAAGTGACATCACTGATGGTAGCGAAAGAACTTGGAATGACCGAAGATGAACTCAGCAAATTGTATGGAGAGGTCACCACTTTTTCTGTAGCTTCACTGGAAGAAAAAATTTCCGAAAACGCGAATTTTAGCGTTACTAACGAAAATATTGATTTTATTCCTGAAGCCATTGTGAGCAAGAAGGAAACAGAGCGTATTTTGACGGAGCGTATTGATCAGCTTCCTGAGAGAGAGCGACTGATCGTATCCCTATACTATTATTCGGAACTGACTTATAAAGAAATTGCGGAAGTCCTTGGCATATCCGAATCTAGGATATCTCAACTTCATACAAAGGCTATACTTAAATTGCGAGAAGGAATTGAAGACTACTATTAGGATGGAGGGGCGAAGTGTCAGATTTAATGACGTCAAACAAAGAATCTAAAAATGACTATGAAATCATTGTGAGTATTGCAAATGACTATTACAAGGCATTTATAACCCTTGAAACACATTCGCCAAGTGCCGAAGTGACACCCGATTCTATTTTTGATGCCCTTAAAACAAAGAATATTGTGTATGGATTTGAAAAAGAAGCGCTCGATTCCATCGTTTCAGACCCTTATCATTCTACAAATGTCCAGGTTGCCACTGGAAAACCCCATGTCAATGGGGTTGATGGTGAAGTTTCACTGTTGTTTAATGCAGAAATGAAATCTCATCCAACAGCCAATGCGGATGGAAGTGTTGATTTCAAACAGATGAACTTTCTACATATGGCTTATAAAGGAGACCTTTTAGCCACAAGGAGTATGCCAACATCCGGTGAAGATGGCATGACTGTAACGGGCAAAATCATCAAAGCTAAACCAGGCAAAATCAAGAACTTTAAAATTGGAAAGAACGTTGAAGTGACTACGGATGGGCTAACCCTCATCGCCATTGAAACCGGAAATATTGAATATGATGGCGAAAAAATTGGTATAGTGCGTGTTCTCGAAATTAAAGGAGATGTAGGTATTACGACTGGTGATATTGAATTCTCTGGGAGAGTTTCAGTGAATGGCAATGTGACGACAGGTTACAAAATCCATTCAGATGAAGGTATTGAAATCAACGGAATAGTGGAATGTGCTGAGCTTTATTCGGGTGCAGATATCACAATTAGCGGCGGTGTCCAAGGGAATGATGTGGCCGTTTTACACGCTAAAGGCAACATAGTGACAAAATTTTTGAACAATTGCACAATTGTCACAACTGGTGATATTGAAGCAGATGCCATACTCCATTGCAATATTACCTGCGACGGTTCTATTTTGCTGAAAGGCAAGCGCGGTTTACTGGTCGGCGGTGAAATCAATGTCAGAAAAGAAATCAACGCCAAAACTATTGGATCAGAAATGGGGACTCTGACAAAACTTCGATTAGGTGTCGATTCTAAAATAATGGAAGAATATCAAACGGCCCTGAACGATGTCAATGAACTGAGAGAATCTATTACAAAACTCAACCAAGCATCAAAACTATTGAACAGACAGCTTGAAAACAAACAAAATCAAGAAATGAAAGCCATTCTTGACAAGACCAACGTCTCTCTTCAGGACTATATACAGCGCTTTGAACAGGCAAATAAACGACTCAAAGAAATTAGCGAGGCTATAGAGTCTCTCAAAGGATCTAAAGTTAACTGTGAAAATGTTTTTCCAGGTGTAAAAATTCGAATGGGCAGTACGTATTACAACGTCAAGGATAGATTAAAAGACGTCACTATCGTTAAAGAAGATGGCGAAATTCGCACAATGGCACTCGTATACAAAGGACGGTAGACTATGGCCATCAGACCGATTGATATGCAGACGCTTATTCCAAAGATAGAGAAAATGGAAGCCGCAAGAAATAAAGCCGTCAATAAGACTGATAACGAACTTCAACAAAACCAGATTCAAACCAAAATAGAGGCAAACCTAAAGCAAAATCAAGTGGATCATTTGAAGCAGAAGGACCAAAATGCCGTCAAAAACGATAACCGCGACAAATCAAAGCAGAATGCTCATGAAGGTCGTGATGAGGCACATCCCGATGGAAACAAAGATGACAAGGACAGAGAACAAAACGCAAAGAAGAATACAAAGAAAATCATTCGTGGTCATTTTGATATGAAGGTGTGAGGCAGGTTATGATAGGAATAGTGGTCGGTGGTTCGCTTGTAATGTTTGCACTTTACAAGCTTTATTTTTTGCTCAAACCCATGATTTTAATTTCTAAGACGTTGATTAAAACGGGAATTGTCACGGATATAAAACTCTATACGGATGAAATTGAAAACTTGCGTGTTGAGCTTTTGGAATTGAATGACGCTTATTACAATGAGATGAACGCTTTGGAGAAAAGAGTAAAAGGCCTCGAAATTCTGATTGAGAATCAGAAGCGCTCACTCTATAAAACCTATCAAGAAAAAGAATCTGCGACCGAAATTAGTTCTATAAAGAATGAAAGTTTGCAATTGGACAAAACCGATGGGCACTACGCTTCAAAAATAGTTCATCCTTTGTTTGACCGTGTAAAAGGCCTTTATAAACTGGGATTCAAAGATCAAGATATTGCACGAGAACTTGGAATGGGTGTTTCAGAGGTCAAACTTCTTATAAAACGTATGGAAGAACAATGATTTTTTAAGTTTTTATCATTTTCACTCAGATGACTTCAATAATGCCTTGAATTTATTTGTCGTGAATGGTATACTGTTTTGGGTGAATACACACGCTTCTGGATTGTTCAAACTGTGCCTAAGGGTGTTTGAGTGAGACGAAGGAAGCGGAGGAAAAAACAAGAGGAGGACTAAAATGTCAGTAATTTCAATGAAACAACTTTTAGAAGCTGGTGTACATTTCGGACACCAAACAAGAAGATGGAATCCAAAAATGGCGCCTTACATCTTCACAGAGAGAAATGGTATTTACATCATCGATCTTCAAAAAACGGTAAAAAAAGTCGATGAGGCGTACAACTTTGTACGTGAAATCGCTGCAAACGGCGGAACTGTATTGTTTGTAGGAACTAAGAAACAAGCTCAAGAAGCAGTTGAGTCAGAAGCGCGTCGTGCAGACATGTATTTCGTCAACCAACGTTGGTTGGGTGGCATGCTTACAAACTACAAAACAATCAGCAAGCGTATTCAATTGTTGTTTGACCTTGAAAAAATGGAAGAAGACGGCACTTTCGAAGCCCTTCCTAAAAAAGAAGTATTGATGCTCAGAAGCAAAAAAGAAAGACTCGAAAAATTCTTGGGCGGTATTAAGAACTTAAAAGGCGTTCCAGATTGTATCTTTGTAGTAGATCCTAGAAAAGAGCGTATTGCCATTAAAGAAGCACAGCTTCTCGGAATTCCTGTTGTTGGAATCGTTGATACAAACTGCGATCCTGATGAAGTTGATTATGTCATTCCTGGTAATGACGATGCTATCCGTGCTGTCAAATTGATCGCTGGTAAAATTGCAGACGCCGTTATCGAAGGCAGACAAGGCGTTTCAATGGCTGCTGCTCCTGCTGCTGAAGTAATCGTTGTAGAAGAAGAGACAGTGGAAGTTGTCGTTGAGACAGTAGAAGTATAATTCATTCAAAAGTAGATGAAAAGTGAGAGCATGCTCTTGCTTTTCTATATTAAATATAGTTGAGGAGGCTACTATGGCTGTTATAACCGCACAAATGGTTAAAGAGATTCGTGAAATAACAAGCGCAGGTATGTTGGATTGCAAAAAGGCGTTGACAGACGCTGATGGCGTTTTAGATGAAGCAATCAAACTTTTAAGAGAACGTGGATTGGCTAAGGCTGCTAAAAAAGCGGGTCGAATTGCTGCTGAGGGTTCTGTTACATCTTATATTCACGGCGGACGTATTGGTGTCCTCGTTGAAATCAATACAGAGACAGATTTTGTTGCTAAACTTGAAGAGTTCCAAGGCTTTTCTAGAGACGTTGCCATGCAAATCGCAGCAACTAATCCGCGGTTTGTCAGCAGAAATGAAGTTTCTCAAGCGCACATCGACGAAGAAAAAGAAGTTCTTCGTAACCAAGCGCTTAACGAAGGCAAGCCTGCTCAAATCGTCGACAAAATGGTTGAAGGCCGCATTGAAAAATTCTATAAAGAAGTTTGCTTACTTGAACAATCTTTCATTAGAAACCCAGACATTACCATTCAAGACTATCTCAACGAGAAAATTTCGAAAATTGGTGAAAATATTTCGATCAGACGATTTGCACGATTTGAAGTTGGTGAAGGTATTGAAAAGGAAGAATCAAACTTTGCAGAAGAAGTTGCAAAGCAAATTGGCGGCAACTAAAACGCATTATAATGGGCATACCTGTTCATTCTGTTTGATTCAAAAAAGAGAGCACTTTGTGTTCTCTTTTTTTGAGAAATTATTTGCAAAAAAGGGTATAATGAATTAAAGAAATAACAAACGAGGTGTACTTGTGAAACCAAAATATAAACGCGTTTTATTAAAACTTAGCGGAGAAGCTTTAGCTGGAGAAAAGAAAACAGGGATTGATCATGATATCGTCAAAGCTGTTGCAGAACGCATTCAAACTTTGATTGCTATGGATGTTGAAGTTGCTGTTGTACTTGGAGGTGGTAATTTTTGGAGAGGTCGGCACAGCGAAGAGATGGACCGATCAACTGCAGATTATATGGGTATGTTGGCCACGGTCATCAACTCATTAGGGCTACAAGATGCACTGGATAATTTAGGGGTAGCAAATCGAGTAATGAGTGCAATTGATATGCGTCAAATTGCGGAGCCTTATATCAAAAGACGCGCTGTGAGACATCTTGAAAAGAAACGCGTGGTTATTTTTGCTGCTGGAACAGGAAATCCCTTTTTCTCAACAGATACAACAGCTGCTCTGCGGGCTGCTGAAGTTGACGCGGACATTATCTTGCTGGCGAAGCGCGTTGATGGTGTCTATTCAGCTGATCCAGAGAAAGACCCAACGGCTAAACGATTTGAAAGATTGACCTATAAAGAAATTTTGGATTTGGGGTTAGCGGTTATGGATACTACGGCTGTTACCTTGTGCCAAGAAAACAATATACCACTCATGGTGTTTGCTTTAAAAGATACGGACAATATTGTCAATGTTGTCACTGGAAATATCAGTGGAACAATTATAAGGGGGGAATTCTAATGGGCTTTGAAGTACATCGGTTAATGGAAGAAAAAATGAACAAAACTTTGAGCGTCATGAAGGAAGAATTTCATGGCATTCGAGCTGGACGCGCAAATCCTTTGCTCCTTGATCGAATTGTCGTCGAATACTACGGGAGTCCAACACCCATCAGACAAATGGCCAACATATCTGCTCCAGAACCGAGAGCTCTTATGATTCAACCTTTTGATGCCACTTCAATCAAAGCTATCGAAAAAGCGATTCTCATGTCCGATTTAGGACTCAATCCCTCTAATGACGGAAAAATTATACGCCTTTTGATCCCTATGCTCACTGAAGAACGCCGTAAAGATTTGATTAAGTTGATCAAAAGACTTGGTGAAGAAGCCAAAATAGCCCTGAGAAACGAAAGAAGAGAAGCCAACGATAAACTCAAAAGAATGAATAAAGCCAATGAGTTGACCGAGGATGATTTGACAAAGTCAGAAAAGGAAGTTCAAGAGACGACGGATAAATACATCATTAAAGTCGATGCTATTATCGTTGAAAAAGAAAAGGAAATTTTAGAGGTATAATATGGAGGATTTTGTTGGTCTCAAGCTAGAACTTTGCATTAAAGACCTTGTTAAAGCTTGTTTTCCACTGCCTCTTAAACTGATTCAAGCAACTTCAAATAAGGTTATCGGCTCTGGAGATATGCGCATTTTAAGGCTTCAGGTTGAAATAGATCAGGTAATCTGCCTAGTCGGCGTTTACTAAAGACCTCACTTGATGCAAACAGGGGGTACACATGTGGTTCAAGAAAAAGAAGACTAAACAACTTGTCGTGCCTAAACACGTGGCAATTATTATGGATGGCAACGGACGTTGGGCTTCAAAACGTGGTTTGCCCAGGTTAGCAGGTCATCAAGCAGGTGTAGAAGCGTTAAAACGAGTCGTTAGAGCTTCTCAATTTGAAGGGGTTGAATACTTAACCGTATATGCTTTTTCAACGGAGAATTGGAATCGGCCTGAAGATGAAGTGATGGGCTTAATGGACTTGATCGTCTTTTTTCTGAAACGCGATTTAAAAGAATTGAGCAGAGAAGGCGTTCGAATCAGAACCATTGGCGATATTTCTGCACTGCCCAGTGAGCCTTTGAAGGAAATACTTGACGCCGTTGAGTCAACTCAGCACAATTTGGGTCTTCAACTGATCATTGCCCTCAATTATGGCGGTCGTCAAGAGATTGTTACCGCTACTCAAAAGATTGCACGGGACTGCCTTTCGGGTCTAATCGCACCAGAAGCCATCACCGAATCCTTGTTCAGTGATGCACTTTATACAACGGATCTTCCAGACCCAGATTTAATCATTAGAACCAGTGGTGAAATTCGTATTTCTAATTTCATGCTCTGGCAATCATCCTATTCAGAATATTTCTTTACAGACCTGCTATGGCCTGACTTCGATCATGAGGCTCTTTTAACTGCCATTTCAGCGTATGCTTCACGAGATCGTCGATTTGGAAAGGTTAAAAAGGTGTAGCATGTTTATGCGTGTGTTCAGTGCCATGGTCGGTTTAGCCATTTTGTTGGCTATACTTTTTTCAGGGGGGATGGTTTTTTATATAAGTGCCTTTGTTGTGACGGTTTTGGGCCTTTATGAATTCAATCGCTCTCAAAATAATCACCTCTATTTTTTAGTCATCAATAGTTTGTGTGTTGCAGCCATGATGATGAGCCAAATTTCACTTAAAAGCGATTATTTATTTCCGATTTTAGTTGTCTATGTTCTCAGTTTACTCATGGGTTCACTGCTTTTAAAGATAGAACTTCGCGTAGCAACTACAGCGTCCTTTGGACTTTTATATGTCGGTTTTTTGATGTTGACTATATTAGAAATCAATCGGCTAGACCCGCGCTTTATATGGTATATATTCCTCGTTTCATTTTTGACGGATACTTTTGCGTTTTTCAGCGGTACGTATTTCGGGAAAAACAAATTGATCCCTGAAATAAGTCCAAAGAAAACCGTTGAAGGTGCTATTGGCGGCGTATTGGGTTGCCTTTTATCAGGGGTTGTTTATTCGCTAATGTTTTTCCCAGAACTGGTTTATACAACGATCCCCCTTGTAGCCATAGGAAGCATTGCGGGTCAATTTGGAGATTTAATCGCCTCAAAGTTTAAACGGGAAGCTGCTATAAAAGATTTTGGAACGATTATGCCAGGGCATGGTGGAATGCTTGATCGATTTGACAGTATACTGTTTGTTGCACCTGTCATCTATATTTATTTATTGTTCATAAAATAGCCTTAAACCCTTAAGAACTCCTAGTGTCTAGGAGTTCTTATC
>JBBRGL010000050.1:0-11694 GCA_038240675.1 Peptostreptococcales bacterium | reverse complement strand
GCAATTTTTGTGCCTTCATATGCGTAAATCAAGGGTTTTGGCGTGTTTGTAACGACGTCCAGTCTTTCTCCATCTCTCCCAATTGAAGTGATGCCAATGGAGAGATTTGATTCAAAAGCCTCCGTTATCAACTGATTGAGGACCACCGTTTTACCGGCGTTTTTTGCCATACCAATCAGCGAAACAATTTGATCCTCCGACGAGAAAGCGGATAGGAGATTCATGTCTTGCTCCTTAATTGGGGCCCAGACTCGAATCTGGGCCCCGCATTCTTATTCGTGACTATTTCTTGTGTGTCTTTCGAGTTCTTTGAGTTCAATATTGACGCGGTCGCCGTGAAGAAGGCCAAGTACGCCTGTTTCAGGTTTTTTGACAGCCGCTCTGCAGGTTTCACATTCGCAGTGATCCACATAAGCTGTAGGCTCAGTATACGTTGTGATGACGCCTTCATAGTTGCGCATAACCACACGGTTTGGTGACTGTGACAGTACATAATTAGGCATAACAGGTGTTTTCCCGCCGCCACCTGGAGCATCGACAACGAATGTTGGCACTGCGTAACCCGATGTATGGCCACGGAGACCTTCGATAATTTCAATGCCTTTAGAAACAGGTGTTCTGAAATGTTCGATGCCCACTGAAAGATCACACTGATAGATATAGTAAGGTCTAACGCGCATTTTAACAAGGTCGTGTACCAATTTTTTCATGACATGCACACAGTCATTGATGCCTCTGAGAAGCACTGACTGATTGCCGAGAGGAATACCGGCATCTGCCAAAAGACGTGTTGCTTCTATGGCTTCAGGCGTCACTTCTTTAGAGTGGTTGAAGTGCGTGTTGAGCCAAATTGGATGGTATTTTTTGAGCATATTCACAAGGTCAGGTGTGATGCGCTGTGGGCATACGACCGGCGTACGTGAACCAAGGCGAATAATCTCCACATGAGGGATCGCGCGAAGTCTAGAGATAATATACTCTAAACGCTCATCAGAAACCAGCATACAGTCTCCACCTGAAAGAAGGACATCTCGGACAACCGGTGTGTTTTTGATGTATTCAATCGCTGCGTCGATATGATCGATTGCAACCTCATTGTCTTGGCTACCTGCAAAACGTCTTCTTGTGCAGTGTCTGCAGTACATAGAGCACTGATCTGTAATAAGGAGAAGAACCCGGTCTGGATATCTGTGCGTGAGGCCTGGTACGGGAGAATCTTCATCTTCATGAAGAGGATCATCCATATCCGCATCTGCTTTATGTGTCTCTGCAATTGTTGGGATAGCTTGCATTCTCACTGGACAGTGGGGATCTTTCTCGTCCATAAGCATTGCATAGTAAGGTGTAATGCCCATGCGCAGAATTTCGAGGGATTTCTTGACGCCATCTTCTTCTTCTTGGCTCAGTACAGCAACTTGCTTCAACTCATCGAGGGTTGTAACGCGGTTTCTCACTTGCCATTTCCAGTCATTCCACTGTTCATCTGTGACGTCTTTCCACATGGGAATGTCTCTATAATTTCTCATTGTTTTCTCCTTGGTGTTTGGATTTCGATGGACTATTTCATGTTTTGCGTAATCTTATGCGTAAAGTTCTGTGTAGGCTTTTCTGAGCACTTCTGATTCTCTCATGATGTTAAGGGCAATTTTTGCGTGACCTCTTGCATAACCATTTCCGATGATCATGGTTGTATCCATGCCCACGCCTTCTGCGCCAAGTGCAGCAGCTGTGAAGCTAGTCGCCATACTGAAGAAGTAGATTAAACCATTTGGATTAGTGGCCAAGATAGTGCCCATTTCAGTTCCAGGAACGTTGACACAGTTGATGGTGACATCTGCCATTTTGCCGTCAGTTACTTCTGAAATTTTGTTCATGAGTTCTACAGGCTTAGTTGCATCTGCCGACAAAAGCACATCTGCGATACCCAGCGCTTTTATTTTAGCGAGTGATTTTTCGCTATGGGCCATACAGATAACTTTGCCCGTTACGCCAGCGCGTTTTTTTGCTTCATAAAGACAAAGCATTCCCGATTTGCCTGCGCCGCCAATGACAAGCACCGTATCGCCAGGTTTGACAAGCTTAGCAGTTTGAGCAGGAGCACCAGCAACGTCAAGCACTGAAAGTGCAAGGTTTTCAGGAAGATCATCTGGAAGAACAGCATAGATACCGCTTTCGAAAAGGATGGCTTGTGCATCTACATCTACTTGATCGATATCTTTTCTGACGGCTTTGATTTCTTTGATTTTAAGGGGTGTAAGAGACAAGGATACAAGGGTCGCTATTTTATCGCCAACTTTAAGATCTGTTGTGCCGATCAGTGCATCGCCTATTGCCGCTACACGACCGATGAGCATTCCGCCTGAACCTGTCACTGGGTTGTGCTGTTTCCCTCTTGTGTTGACTGTTTCCATTATAATTGCTTTAATGCCTTCAATATCACCACCGGCTTGATTTTTGATTTGTGTAAAACTTGCAGAATCCACATTTAAAGTTTGAACATCAATCAAAATTTCGTTATCATAAATCTCCATTGTGTTGTCAATTCTTAAAGCGGGTTGTGGCAAAGTGCCGATTGGCTCTAATACGCGGTGTGTACCATACTTACATCCTTTTTTCATGTGTGTTCCTCCGTTTAATCGTTGATTTTTTATTTCCTCTTGGGAATCATGGACGAAGAAAGCCTTTACAAACGCTTTCCCCTATAGGTTAATATCTTTGCAAGGTTCGTGCCAATCCTGAAAATCCGCTTAATAGCTTCTTTTGACGCCAATTAGTTTGAAAACGCAACAGAGACTGCCCATATTTGGGCAGTCTCTGTTTATGAATCAATTCCATATTTTTTAAGTTTTCGCTGTAGGGTTGATCTTGGTATATTGAGATGTCTTGCCGCATGGGTGACGTTTTGACGACAGCTTTTGAAGGTTATTTCGATCAGTTGCTTTTCATAGGCCTCAAGCTGAGCGTCTAGACTGCGGTCCTTCATAACGGGCTGACTGATCAGCCCCTCAAACTGCTTAATGAGTCCCGCAGGCAAGTCCTGAATGGTAATGATTTGACCTTCAATCATGTGAACTGCCCCTTCTATAACGTGTTCAAGCTCCCGTACATTGCCTTTCCAGTTGTACACTAAAAATAAATCACCGACCTCGGTGCTCACACCTGTAATGGCTCGATAATATTTCCGGTTGTATTTTTCGATAAAAAAAGCGGTGAGCAGTGGGATATCATCTCGACGGTCTCTCAAAGGCGGCAGATTGAGGGTAATGGTGTTGAGTCGATAATAAAGGTCCTCCCTCAGAAGCTTTTGTTCGACAGCTTGAGCCGGAAGGATGTTAAGTGCTGCGATGACACGCACATCCACCCGTCTAGAGACAGAATCTCCAACCCGCCTCAGCCAACCGTCCTGTAAAAACCGCAGCAACTTCGCCTGTAGTTCGATGGGCATGGACTGGATTTCATCGAGAAATAGCGTGCCTCCATCTGCGAGTTCAAAGAGACCTGGTCTATCTTCCGCACCCGTAAAACTCCCTTTGGCCGTGCCGAACAAAATCCCTTCAAGAAGGGTTATGGGAAGAGCTGCACAGTTCTGTGCAATAAAGTTCTTGGCATTTCTGACACTGGCGTTATGGATTGATTGAACGAAAAGCTCTTTGCCGGAACCTGTCTCACCCGTTACAAGAACAGGTGTAGAGGTGAGGGCAGCTTTCATCGCCATAGATTTGACGCGGATCATCTCTATATTTTGTGTAATAATATCTTCAAATTTATAGGGTGCTTCATCCTCTTTTTTCGTTTCATGATCTTGCTTTTTTTTAAGCACTCTCGTTTGGAGGTCTACAATTTTTTCAGAGAGTCTTTTGACAGCGGTGATATTGCGGGAAATTTCGACAGCCCCGACAAGGGTACCCTTTTCGATAATAGGCAAAGTACTATTGAGGGTTGTAATGCTCGTCCCTCGATAATTGATAAAAGTCTGCTCCACGTTGAGCATGGGAACGCCCGTCCTAAGAACCTTGAGAAGTGTTGATGTCTGTGGGTTGAGTGACGGATAGACCTCTAAGAGATGCTTGCCCAAGCTATCCTCTATATTGATTTCATCCAAAATCGCCGTATTCCCATTGCAGTAGACAATATGACCTTCAGCATCGATTTGCATGATGCCATCACTGATATAATCAATAACTGTCCCCAAATTGACAATATTCATTCGTCACCGCCCGATATTGGGCACCATATGCCCATATTTGGGCATATGCCTTGGCAAATACCCTGAATCTGTCCTTGAAGAGGTAATGCCAATTGTTTAAGTGGCCTTTCAAGGGTCATTTCCCAAAAAAAACGACCGAGAGGCATCCCACTTGATCCGTAAAGCTTTGGAAAATGGATGTATTGAAGCAACTGTTTAAGCACCGTGTCCATGGGTTCACTTGCAGATGCAGTCAAAGGTGGCAAGAGTAAACTCAGATACTGAGCACGCCTTTTGATAGACTCAGCGCCTTGGGCGTTATTGATCATGTCCATAGCCGCCTTTGGCCACCCTTCCTTAAAATGAAGATCCCAAAGGTCAATGCTGACATTTGTGTAGCCATTTACCTCGTGCTCCCTATACCCTTTACAGTCTCTAAGAAGTGCCTGACCCAACGCAAGTGACACTAGGGGGATTTGCTCAACTCTATAAGCAAAGTCATAGCAGTCGCTCTCTAAGGGCCTTCTGAGAACAAAACCACAGGCGTGAAGAGACGCCTCAATTGTCACTGCCTATGACCTCAATATGAAGGATATTGGTACTTTCGAACATAGACTGCAGACTAACATCGTACTCTATATCCACTCGAAGTTTTGGCGAAAGACAGATAGCCAAACTTCGCGTCATGGATTCTAACTTGAATTTGCCATAAGGCGTGTGGTATTCCGAAGTGTTTCTCCGGTTGAGCTCAAAATTCATTTCCGTCACACCGTGATAGACCCTACGCATGCGCACAAAATCATCCCCAACTTGAAGTTGGGTTTTAGCGCCTTCAATACCTGACAGGTCGGATTCTTCATAGCTCAAAAACACCCTATCGTTCTTATACTCTATTTGACCCTCGGTGATGAGTTCGATGATCTGTTCCTCTTCCCCTTTGGTCTTTTGAATACTTCTGACTTTGATCGTCACCGGATGGATCATTGGGCATTACCACCTTTTTCAGCGTGTCTGACAACAGCCAAATCGATTAAGCGGTTGATCAGATCCGGATAGTCTATGCTCGATTGTCTAAACAAGCTAGGGTACATACTGAATGCCGTAAACCCAGGCATGGTATTGATTTCATTGAAGAGCACACTGTCTGCATCTAAATCAAGGAAGAAATCAATGCGCGACAACCCCTCCACACCTAACAAAACAGCTGTTTTTAAACTTAAATCTCGAATCGTTTCGCTATGGACTTCCGATATTTCAGCAGGAACAATCATCCTAGACCGCCCTTCATCAAAATACTTTGAGTCATAGTCATAAAATTCGTGTGAAGCGACTATTTCGCCAACACAGCTTATGGTGTAAGGTCCATTCCCCAAAACGCCACATTCAAGCTCCCTGCACCTGACGCCTTGCTCCACAATAACCTTATGATCATATTGAAAAGCCAATTCAACCGCCTCTAAAAGTTCAATTTCCGTTTTAACCTTACTGATGCCAACACTTGAACCAAGATTGGCAGGTTTGACGAACAGCGGAAACGACAGTGCTCTTAAGATTTTACGGACAGCATCTAAACGGTCGTCGTTCTTCAGGATAATTTCAAAAGGCGTCATGGGTATGTTGTTTGCAGCCAAAAGTATTTTCATATAAGCTTTGTCCATACACACCACAGAAGAAGCCACTGTCGCACCAATATATGGGACGTTAATAATCTCTAGAAAGCCCTGCAGTGTTCCATCTTCACCGAATGGACCATGGAGCACCGGAAAGACCACATCCACTTGGGCTGTAAGAAATTGAACCACCTCAGAAAGTGACATTTGTCTTGCTTTTGATAATTCAAGTTTCATTTCCTCGTAGGTCATACTGCTTGTAGCATCTAAATATCGCCACAGGCCTTGTTTTGTTATTCCAATTAAATGGATAGCATATAGGCCTCGATCAATATTGTTCAACACCGATGCACAGGACATAATGGACACGTCATGCTCCTCGGACTTACCACCAAACAAAAGGGCGAGTCTTTTTTTAGGCATTTTTTTCCTACTTTCTTTTTCGCGTTTCACTCCATTTGAATACAGACTGTTTGACAACATGAATATGGTCTTCTGCCAAGATCCTAGCTTCTTGAGAATCTTGAGACTTAATGGCTTTTAAAATCCGCTTGTGGCCTTCCAAAATATTGGCATAATCATCAAATTCACTAAAATAAATAATGCGAAATCTGTGAAATTGGTCCTGCAATCCTTTGATAATTTCGGTGAGCTTGTCGTTCCGCGTGGACCGATAAATAAGGTCGTGAAATTTATTGTCCGTTTCAATCAAGCTCTCTTTATCCTCTAACAGTATGGCTTTTTCAAATTTCTCCTGTAAGCGCTCTAATTCTTTGACTTCTTTTTCCGACATACGGCTGGCAGCAAGGGAAGAAGCAAACCCTTCAAGGAGAGCGCGTATGTCAAGAACGTCAATCATATCTTTGGCGTTTATATCCGCCACATACGCCCCTTTTCGAGGCACTATTTCTATAAAGTTTTCTTGTTCCAATTTTTTCATGGCTTCTCTGACCGGCGTCCGACTGACCCCCAATTTTTCAGAAAGGGCAATCTCCATAAGCCTTTCACCCGGTTTCAGTTTGCCTGTCAATATGGCATCTCGCAAAAATTCAAAAACAATGTCTCCAAGGGGCTTATACTGTTGCAGGCCCGTCTGTTCTAACGCTTTAGTTTGCATCCCTCATCCCCCCAAGAACTGGTTTTACAACATACGCCTCTTGATAATGCCTCTTTATATTCTTCAGCGCCTTTTCTGCACGGTCCAGCCGGTTAAATATGCCAAAAACTGTAGGTCCACTCCCACTCATCATGGCTTTTTTTGCACCGTAGCTCATTAACCGACTTTTTATTTCATTTATAGACTTTAACCGACTGGCGGTCACCTCTTCAAGAACATTGTACATACCCTCCACGAGACCGTATAGATTTCCTTCTTCAAGTGCTGAAATAGCAAGCTTTGTGTCGGGATGACGCCTGATTTTATCGATGGCAAGCGCCTCATAGACCTCTTTAGTGGATACCCCAACAGGGGGCTTCACAATCAAAATATAATAATCTCCACTGGCTTTAAGAGCTGTTAATTTTTCGCCGATTCCCTCAGATAAACACGTCCCCCCTTTTAAGCAAAAGGGCACATCTGCGCCAATTGGCTTGCCGAGGACCATGAGTTCTTCAAGAGAAAGTCCTGCAGCATACAGGGTATTTAGCCCAATAAGCACTGCGGCTGCATCTGCACTACCCCCAGCAAGTCCTGCCGCGACAGGAATGTTTTTCTTGATATGGATATCGACACCGCCCGATAACCGTGTCGCTTCGAAAAACACTTTAGCCGCTTTGTAGGCAATGTTATTCTCATCATCAGGCACATAATGATGGCCTGAAAACACTTTGATGCCTTTTTCAAGGACACTCAAACTCACTTCATCAAAAATACCGATTTGCTGCATGATCATTTCTACATCATGATACCCGTCTTCACGTTTTTTAAGTACATCCAAGGTGAGATTCACCTTGGCATACGCCCTCAGTACAATCGTCTCCATTCGCCCTCCTCAAAGGCTCTTTCAGAGCTAAGGCCCTGTCTTTTTGTGTACTTTGTATACACACCTACTCTCATTATATCGAAAAAAACCTTTTTACGCTAGCGAAAAGACAACGCAAAAAAAGGAGCTGCAACGCATTAAAAATTCATTGCAGCTCCTTGTGCGTTTAAATTATACTGTGAACTTTAGCCTACAATCAACGTACCTGTTTGTCCTGCGATACCTTCTTTGGCTTTTTCCAAAGAAGTGATCAGCGCCTTACGGCCTTTTTTAGACTCAGCAAATTTAAGAGCAGCCTGAACTTTTGGAAGCATAGAACCCGGTGCAAAGTGTCCTTCTGCAATGTACTGGTATGCCTTCTCAACGCTGAGCTCACTGATCCACTCAACATCGGGTTGACCGTAGCGAATCGCTACTTTTTCAACAGCTGTCAAAATAATCAGGTAGTCCGCATCGATGATCTCTGCCAATTTTTCAGAAGCAAAGTCCTTGTCGATAACAGCTGGAACGCCGATCAATTTATTGCCTTCGACAACCACTGGAATACCGCCACCACCTACAGTAATAACGACATGACCTTCTTTGACGAGGGCTATAACTGTCTCTTTTTCAGCCACGTCAATCGGTTGAGGAGATGCCACAACGCGTCTATAGCCGCGGCCAGCATCTTCTTTCATTTGGTAGCCTTTAGTCTCTTTAAGCATATTGGCTTGCTCTTCTGTGTAGAAAGCGCCGATTGGCTTTGTAGGATTTTTAAAGGCTTGATCGTCTTTATCAACGATGACTTGCGTGATCACTGTCGCTACTGGAATGCTGAGACCACGGTTCAAAAGTTCTTCGCGGATGGCATTTTGAAGATGGAAACCGATATAACCTTGGCTCATAGCGCCGCACTCAGGGAATGGCATCTCTGGTGTTTTAGCTTCTGAGTTAGCCGCTGTAGACATTGCGAGGTTGATCATGCCCACTTGTGGACCATTGCCGTGAGCAAGGATTACTTCGTGGCCATCTTCGATTAAGTCAACGATTGGTTTTGCTGTTAATTTTACAAGAGCAAGTTGCTCTTCAGGTGTATTTCCAAGTGCATTGCCGCCAAGAGCGACTACTATTTTGTCTTTCATTTTCATAAAATATTCTCCCTTTCTCATACCTACTATTCCGGAGGCTTACGGAGGCCACTATTTATTCTTGATAAGAGTGTCAAAAGAGGGTTTCTCGATTTTGCCCTTTTGACACTCTAACCTTACTTATATATTTCCGATTGTAGCAACCATGATTGCTTTGATCGTGTGCATTCTGTTTTCTGCTTCATCAAACACAACTGAATGTTTGCTTCTGAATACTTCATCCGTAACTTCCATCGCATCGATGCCAAATTCTTTTTTGATATCTCTGCCAACAGCTGTCATTAAATCATGGAAAGCCGGCAAGCAGTGAAGGAATTTCACATCAGGATTCTCTGTTTTCTCGATGAGTTCCATGTTGACTTGGTAAGGCATGAGCTGCTTAATCCGCTCAGCAAACATATGCTCTTCGCCCATTGATACCCAGACATCTGTATAAAGGACATCTGCGCCTTTTACGCAATCAGCCGACTCTGAGAATTCGATGACAGCGCCAGTTTCTTTAGCGACTTCTTGCATTTCAGCCACTAATTCCTCTGATGGCCAAAGTTCTTTTGGAGCAAAGGCAACAAAGTGCATACCCATTTTAGCAGAACCGATCATGAGTGAATTGCCCATGTTGTTTCTTGCATCGCCACAATAAACAAGTTTAACTTTGTTTAAAGGCTTGAAGATATGCTCTTCAACTGTCAAGAAATCCGCAAGGATTTGTGTAGGGTGGTACATATCCGTAAGACCATTCCAAATTGGAACGCCAGCATGCTCAGCAAGCGCTTCAACAGTTGCTTGCTCAAAGCCTCTGAACTCAATACCATCATAGAAACGACCCAATACTTTTGCAGTATCTTCGATAGACTCTTTTTTGCCCATTTGGCTATTTGTAAGGAAAGTCACGTTAGCGCCTTCATCAAAACAAGCCACTTCAAATGCGCATCGCGTTCTTGTAGACGCTTTGTCAAAAATCAAAACAACGTTTTTTCCACCCAAAAGGTTTGTGCGAATGCCCGCTCTTTTTTTAGCCTTTAAATCGCGAGAAAGGTCTAATAAGTAACGAATTTCATTTGGTGTAAAGTGTTTCAGTGTCAAAAGATGTCTACCTTTTAAATTGACTGGCATTTTTTATCCTCCCGATATTTAGTAACCACTGAGGTGGTTATCGTTTTTACAAGGTTATTATATCTAACCTGCGAACGTCTGTCAATGTGTGTAAAACCTTAATTCTTTTGTTTGAGTCACTCTTAAAGGCGATCTCTGAAGAGTGGCATGGACATACATCTTGGGCCTCCGCGTCCTCTTGAAAGCTCAGAGGAAGGCATAATGTAAAGCTTGATGCCGTGGCTTTCTAGAAGCTTGTTGGTCACGTGATTTCTAGAGTACACGATGACTTCACCTGGCGCTAAGGCCAAGGTGTTGGACCCATCATTCCACTGTTCACGGCCTGCATCGATAAGATTTCCACCACCGCAGCGAATGAGGGTTACAGATTCTAGCTCTAAATATTTTTTCAAAATATCTTCGAGGATCATGGTTTCTTTTTCGATGGTCACCGTTCCTTTTTCCTTGCCTCTGCGAATGGAATAAACCGTCAAAGGCCCTTCAATTTCAGGATGAATGGTGAATTTATCGTAATCAACCATTGTAAATACCGTATCCAAATGCATAAATGCGCGCTTCTTAGGAATGTCAAAAGCCAAAATCACATCGAAATTGTCTTCATTTTCAAAGAGGCGTTTTGCAAAGAGGTCAATCGCAGATGCGTCCGTTCTCGCTGACACACCAATAGCCAAAACCTTTTCGCTGAGTATCAATTGATCGCCACCTTCTATAGAAAAGGCGTCATCTCGATTATACCATCTTGGAATAGCCATGTCTTTGAACCGTGGGTGATGCTTAAAGATAAAACTCGCAAAGAGCGTCTCTCTATTGCGCGTTACCGTTTGCATGTGATTGAGGGAAATCCCATTTCCAATAGTGGCAAAGGGGTCTCTTGTGAAATAGAGATTCGGCATAGGATCAACGATGAACGGATATAAACTATCCACACGGTCCGCTAAACTCACTTTTGGATACTCCCCGATTTCTTCTCTTCGAATACCTTCAATAAGCTTGTCCGCCAATTCTTTTTTATCTGAATAGGCCATCAGATAGCTTTTGACGACGCGCTCTAATTCTTGTGTGCGAATATCTGCTTCAGCGATAAAAGTATCGATAAAAGCTTCTCTGGCTTCCGCACACTCAAATACCTCAGCGATCAACTCCTCGACATAAAGCACTTCCACACCGGCTTTTCTGAAAATATCTGCAAATGCGTCGTGTTCTTGCCGCGCCACTTCTAAATAGGGAATGTCATCAAACAAAAGGCGTTCCATTAAATCAGGTGTCAAATTTTCAATTTCTTTTCCAGGACGATGAAGTAGTACTGTTCTTAGTTTACCAATTTCAGAGAAAACTTGAATGCCACTGTGGTTCTGCATGATACACCTCGCTTTAATCCATATTATGCCACAATATTCATTTTCGATGTTTTTCTCATTATATCCGCTCTTCAAATAGTTTGCAATATCATTGTAATTGCAATGCACATAGGATTTGAATGTTATTTACAATTTTCCGAATATTCATGAGACGTATATTATGGTTATTTTTAACATTTATCGCTGTGACCGTTGATTGTCCATCGTCCCCTTGTAAACGTTTTCACAAAGTGGTGCATAATATTTCTCCCTAGCGCACTAACATTCATGATTAGGGTGTCAAAAGCCCTTAGTTGATCCTATTCATACCGCAAATAG
>JBBRGL010000049.1:0-11746 GCA_038240675.1 Peptostreptococcales bacterium | reverse complement strand
CGGTGACCTCCACCTTACCAAGGTGACGCTCTGCCGACTGAGCTATATGGGCAATTTACCTTTGGAGCGGGTGAAGGGAATCGAACCCTCGTAGCTAGCTTGGGAAGCTAGAGCTCTGCCACTGAGCTACACCCGCATAAGTACACTTTAACACAATGGCAGAATTATTCAAGAAAAATGTTTGCTATATTATACGGTGCTCTGGGTATTTAAGGTGTTGCGTTTGTGATTTCTGCGATGACACCCACTTCTACAAAATGGTTGCAAGAGTCAATTACTAGTAACCCCGTGGAGGATGACGATGGGGCTTCCGTTGCGGCAACGGCGTCCATTAGAGCTTCTGTGACAGTTGCCGCAACGGCGGCATCGGCAGACTCAGAAGGAGGTGCTTGGGTTTTGCCACAGGCACTAAAAATGAGAAGCGTGGCAATCATAACAATACAGAGAATAAGCTTTTTCTTCATACAAACTCCTTTCTCAAGATAATGGTTTTTATATTCACGCCGTCCAATAAATGCACTTGTAATGAGCTTCTTTTAGGATCTCTCCGATACTTGTTACCCCTACTATACTTTTTAAAGTACTCAAGCTATACTTAAATTGAACGTGGAAAAAGCCACTGGTTTTAAACGAACAACCGACTAATATTGTCACCTCAGGAGAAAAATATGCTCACTCACTATCCAAAAGGCCCTATAGAAACACCCCGGTTAATACTGAGGGCATTCCATGAAAAAGATTTAGAATGCGTTCATCGACAGTTTTCAGATTTAGACATGTGCCTTTATTATGCCGATCCGCCCTGTACAGAAGAAGAAGCTCAGGAAATCATTGTGCATTATTCCAATATGGAAGAGGCTAAAGAAATGCGCTGGGTCATTGAAGACAAAATAACAGGCGCTTTTATTGGTACCTGTGGTTTTCATTATTTCGATGCACTCAATGGCAAGGTGGAAATTGGCTATGATATTTGGAAGACACACTGGCACAAAGGCTATATGAAAGAAGCGCTGCCTGTACTTCTAAAGATCTGTTTTGAAGAGCTCAGGGTAAGCGTCGTCTATGCCTATACCCACCCAGAAAACCTGGCTTCAAAAAAACTGCTCACGACATCTGGCTTTCACTTAGAGGGTATTCTCAGAGCGTGGTTCAAAAATGCAGGCAAAAGTCAGGACCAGTGTGCGTATAGTCTCCTTAGAGAAGAATGGATGACGAAAATCAAAAGGCAGGTGCTATAGTCGCACCTGCCTTTTGAATATTTACAATCATGATGAGAGTGTCAAAAGTAAGTTTCTCGATTATTCATACTGCATATAGTTCCAGTTGAACATTCCGGAACTATATGCAGTATGAATAAGATCAACTACGGGCTTTTGACACCCTAATCATTCATTCATTAATAGCTTTTTTTCACATCTACCAAGGCGCCGCTTACAAGCTTCTTTTCAGCAATAAAGATATCCAGGTCTTTTGCCAGTTTAGTGAGATAAGGTATTTCTTGAGTAGTGATAAGGGAGATGGCGATGCCTTTTCCTTTGTAGCGCGCAGTACGGCCAGCGCGGTGTAGATATTCTTCAGGATGCTTTGAAATATCTGCACAGACCACGACTTTTAGCTGTGGGATATCGAGGCCTCTGGCGGCTAAGTCGGAGGCAATGAGCACCTGTACTTTTCCTGAGAGGAAGCCTTGCATGGCTTCTTTTCTTTCGTTTCTTTCCCCAGCGCCGAAGAGTGCTTTGGCGTTTATGGTGTGGTGTTTTAAGCGCTGATCCATGTCCTGAATCAATTGGTTTTTATTGAGGAATACAAGCATTTGCTCTGGGTTTATGGCGTGGGCAATTTTGCGAACCATATCGATTTTATCCCGCTGCTCGACGAGAATAAAAAAGTGTTCAATATTGGGATTGACTGACATGCCTTTGAGTCTTGCTATAAAAGGTTCTTTCATCATTGCAGTCAAGATGGTTTCTGGCTTTGTTTTGATAGAAGCAGAGAAGGCCATAAGCTGTCGGTCCTTTTGGGTGGTTTTGATAATGGCTTGAATATCCTCAAGTTTCTCGTCTTCAATCAAGCGATCCACTTCATCGAGGACGATGGTTTTGACCGTGTGGGATTTTATTTTTTTAAGGGTGATCAGTTCTCTAATACGGCCCGGTGATCCTACTATGATATGGGGCTTTTGCTTCAAGGCTTCCACTTGACGCTGCACGCTTGTATCTCCAATGGCCATCATAAAGGTAATAGGCATTTCAGCATTGGTGGCAAGCTTCTTGATTTCGTTCATAATTTGCGCGGCCAATTCATGGGTAGGGGCAATAATCATCGCCTGATTTTCCCGCTGCTCAGGGTTTATTTTTTGGAAGATGGGAATAAGATAGGCCAGTGTTTTGCCAGAACCCGTGACGGACTCAGCGATGACATCCTCGTTTAGCAGTGCTTTTGGGAGCACTAAGCACTGGATATCCGTAGGTTCAGTAATGCGACCCTTGCTTAATCCAGCAACAATTTTTTCATTAAAACCATAGGTAACAAATTGAGACATAAAATTTCCTTTCATTAGAAAAGGGATTCCCCTTTAAACATCAGCAACACACAGACTACAAGAATTATACCATAAATGATTCAGGTGTCAAAACTCATTAGTTATTCTTTTCGAGTGCCAAAGAGCGTCCGGAGGGTTCAACTGGCGTCTGTTTGCATCTGGATGGCTGCTTTTACAGCGGCGATAGGGTGATCTGGCAAATCCAGTGGTGCATTAAAAATAGCCATTGTTGCATCCCCTATAAATTTGTCCAAGGTCCGGTGATGCTCGAAAATAGACGTTGCTGTCAGCTCAAGATAGGCGTTTAAAATCTGAACCAAGGTTTCAGGATCGGTTTTTTATGAAAGGGGTGTAAAACCGCGCACATCGACGAAGAAAACAGTAATATCCCTTCTAGAACCACCGAGCTTTAGGCCTTCTTCGCCCATTTTAAGGATTTGGTCGACGATCTCAGGCGCGACGTATTTGCCGAAGACCGCAGTGATTCTTTTGCGTACAAGGTAGCTTTCAACGGCGTGGATTTCTATGCCTTTCATCTGACTTTGGCGACCGATGAAATCTATGAAAGGTGGAGTGAGAAGTGATCTCTGCTCATTAGACTTTGAAGTAGCAGTATTCAAGGTCTGCGTCCTGTTCGGGGGTATTTGAAGCTTCGCTAAAGAGAATGTCCATGCCGATGACGGCTGGCTTTCCCACAGAAAGAGTGTTGATCAAATCCGCCATGATGGACCTTGGCCAAGTCCATGGTCCTATAGCCTTTAGAGAGGGTCGTCGATGCCTCAAATAATGATGCACGTATCGATGACCTTTAGCGACATATAAAGCCCATCGCGAAGAGACAGGTCAAAGGAGTCCCCTAGGCCCATCAAGTAGAGGCCAAGGGTGAGTAAGAGGCAGAGTGACGCACCAATGAGGCGTATTTTTTTGAATTTTGGAGCGTTGATTTCGCCCTGTTTACGGGTGTTGGCCATGGAGTTCCTCCGAGGGCGTAAATTGAAAAACGAGCCCTTTTCTCTATCATGGTATCATCCCCTAAACGGGGCGTCTAACGCAGAGATGAAAAATGTAAATATTACTTCTGTCTTTCCTCAAGCACTCTCAAAACATCTTTAAAGGCTAAGCCCTTCAGTTGTAACAGGACGAGTAAATGGTAGAGAAAGTCCGCAGATTCATTTAAAAGGTCTTCTTTAGACGAATTCTTGGCGGCGATGACAATTTCTGTGGCTTCTTCACCTATTTTTTTGAGGATTTTGTCGAGGCCTTTGTCAAATAGGTAATGGGTATAGGATTTTGGATCACCGGATTGGCGCCTTTCGGCTATGGTGAGCTCTAAATTTTCAATGATGGTGGTGGAAGTGAAGAGGGCGTCGTAAAAACAACTTGGGCTCCCGGTGTGGCAGGCAGGGCCAGTTTGTTCAACTTCAAAAAGGAGTGTGTCTCTGTCGCAGTCTAGGGCCGTAGAGATTCTCTTCTGAGTGAATCCCGAAGTAGCCCCTTTTTCCCAAAGGCAAGCCCTGCTTCTCGAAAAATAAGTCATGCGATTGGTCGCTAGTGTCAGGGTAAAAGCTTGTTCGTTCATATAGGCGAGCATTAAAACGGTCTTGCTTAAGTGGTCGACAACGATGCAGGGTACTAAGCCATCACTGTTGAGTTTCAAGGTGTCAAAAGAGATCATAGACTCCTCCTCATGGGGATTCCACAGTTTTCGAGATACATTTTGAGGTCTGGAATCAAAAGTGCTCTGCTGTGAAATATGCTGGCTGCCAAGGCCCCAGAGGGACCTGAGTCAGGGTTAAGTTTAAAAAGCGCAGTAAAATCTTCTTTTTTGCCTGCGCCGCCTGAGGCGATGACGGGTATTTGGACACTTTCTGCAATTTTATGAATCAGTTCAAGGTCAAAGCCCGCCTGCATACCGTCGCAGTGGATCGCATTGATCACAAGCTCTCCAGCCCCTAGAGACTCGCAAGCTTTTGCCCACTCAAAGGCATCAAGGCCCGTGTCCACTTTGCCCCCTTGTCCAAAAACCCGGTAGCCGGCGTCTGTGAGGCGCACATCCATGGAGGCTACGATGCACTGCGCGCCGTAACGGTTGGCGCCCTCTGTGAGGATATTAGGCGTCTTAAGTGCAGCTGAGTTGATGGAAACCTTGTCGGCACCAGCTCTCAGACAGTCGTATACGTCCTCGACCTTGCGAATGCCTCCTCCCACCATAAAAGGAATAGTGAGGACGCCAGCGACGGATTCAATGAGTTTTAAAAAAGGCGCACGTTTGTCGTTTGAGGCGTGAATATCATAGAAGACGAGCTCGTCTGCGCCATTTTCATTGTAGTAAATAGCCAGTGCCAAAGGATCACCAATAACGCGCAAGCTCTCAAAGCAAATACCTTTGGCAACTTGTCCATCTTGAATATCTAAACAGGGAATAATGCGTTTTGCAAGCATTGATGAACCTCCTTGTGGGGTAATTTTTCTTCATAGAGTGCCTTGCCCATAATGCCGTAAGGGAGTCCAAGTTTGTCCAAGGCTTGAATGTCCACAAGATTTCGAATGCCGCCAGAGGCCATAATGGGATTCGGAACGCTTTTCATAAGTGAACGATAGAGATTAAAACTGGGCCCTTCAAGGAGTCCATCCTTTGAGATATCCGTCACCAAAAGAGGAACGCAATTTGGAAGGGGATTTTGTGCGAGGAAAGCTTCAATGGTCATCCCAGTGGATTCGGTCCATCCTTTGATGGCAATTTGGCGATCCTTTAAATCGAGGGCGAGAATAAGCGTTTCGGGGTCGATTTCGAGGGCTTTCGACAAGAATCCTTTATCCATAAAGCAGCCGCTAGAAATCACCGTCCAGGAATACCCCATGGATTTCAGCGTGAAGATGTTTTCAAGTGTCCGTATACCGCCCCCTATTTGAAGGGGCACACGAGCCGCTTTTGCAAGATCTTTTAGCAGTTGGATTTGAGGCGATTCACCAAAAGCGGCATTTAAATCGACGATGTGAATGCGGCTAGCGCCTAAGCCTTCAAGCCACTTAAGCGCTTCTAGTGGCGTCCTTGTATAGATGGTTTGTTCCGAGATAAGGCCTTTTTTTAGGCGCACAACTTGTCCGTTAAAAAGATCGATAGAAGGAATGGTCACCATGTGAGTACCTCCTTAAGCTTTAGCAGCATGTGTTGTCCCAAGAGTCCACTTTTTTCGGGGTGGAACTGAAAACCGATAATATTGCCCGATTTGACGATGGCGGGGATGGTGACACCATAATCGCACGTCGCCAAGTGGGTTTTCGAATCGTCATTGGCCACATAAAAAGAGTGCACAAAGTAGACAGCGCTTTGCTGCACGATTTCTTGCGTCAAAGGACTTACGGTGCAGCTGTCCAAGGTGTTCCAGCCCATGTGAGGAACTTTCATCAGTGGGGGAAGGGGAGAAACCACACCTTTTAGAAGGCTGAGACCCTCGGTGGCAGTCATTTCAAGACCGGTGTCATACAGGAGCTGCATGCCAAGACAGATACCGATCAAAGGTCGATTTGCAGCAGCCCAAGTTTTGAGGGCGACGTCAAAGCCTTTTGCCCTCAATGCCTCCATAGCGAAGGGGAAAGCACCTACGCCGGGGAGAATAATCACATCCTGCGAAAGCATGGATTCGGGTGTGCAAACAAACTCAGGAAGGTAGCCGTTACGGGAAAGGGCGCTTTGAAGGCTGTGGGTATTGCCTATACCAATATCGATAATGCCGATGCGTATCATGTGTCGAGGACCCCCTTCGTTGAAATTAATAAACTGCTGGGTAAAAAAGCTTGTTTGAGTGCTGCGCCAAGGGCTTTAAAAGCGGCCTCGTGGATGTGATGGCGGTTTTCACCCTTCAAAACATCTAGATGGAGGCTGCAGTTCAGCGTTCGGCAAAGGGCTTTATAGAATTCATCTAGGGTTTCGGTCTGTACGTCCTGAGGCTTTGCCACAAGCCACGTGGAATAAAAGCCGCACCTGCCTGAAAGGTCAATACTGACCCGCACCAAGGCTTCATCCATGGGGCGGTACTGGGTGCTGAACCGTATAAGGGGACTCCTTGATGCTTTGACCTGGTTCAAAAGAGTGCCTAAAGAAATGCCTAAATCTTCAAAAGCATGGTGTTCATCCTCGAGGCCGTCGTGTTCTATGAGGATACGGCCTCCAAATGCGCTGTAGAAAAAAAGAATCGTCACTAAATGCATTAAAAAGGGGGACAAACCCTTGATGTTGAAATCAGACGCGTTGTCAGTAAGGTCCAGGGTTATTTTTGTTTCAGAGGTCATGCGTTCGTAGGTCATGTGAGCACCGCCTTTATAAGACCTTTGACTTTTTTCATGGTGACAAAGTCCCCGATGGTGATGCGCAGATGGTTTTTCAAATAGGGTTCGTCAAAATAGCGAAGGGCAATAGAGGTTTTTTCGAAAGCCGATTTTAGTGCATTAAAGTCATCTTTTGCATCAATGAGGACAAAGTTGGCCTGACTAGGATACACACAAATGGTTGTGAAATGCTTCAAAAACTCTAAAAAGCGATTTTTCTCACATTGAATCCTTACAAGGCATTCGGCATAGTGGGATAAATCAGAAAGGACTAAAAGTCCTACTTTTTCTGACAAGCTGGAGAGGGCATAAGGACCTCGAACCCACCCTAACTTTTGAATGTTTTCAGGAGAAGTCATACAATAACCGATCCGAAGCCCTGCCAAACCATAGGCTTTAGAAAGGGTCCTCATAATGATCAGCCGAGGATATTCTCCAATCAGTGCAGCCATTGTGACAGTTGAAAACTCAGAATACGCTTCATCAAGGACAACAGTACAAGCAGTATTTTCTAAAAAATAACGCAAGTCTTTTTCGGAAAGAACGGCACCGGTGGGGTTATTGGGAGAACACAGAAAAATCAATGGAGATTCATAACGGCGCACTTCTACTGCCAATTGTTTCAAATCAAATAAGAATCCCGGCTGCAAAATGGTCATAGGCCGGCGATAACACACTTGGGCTTGGTGAGCATACTGGGTGAAGGTGGGCGTCGGGATGACAATAGCTTCACCTGGCGCTGAAAAAGCGTCAATAATCATGCGAATGCATTCATCTGAACCGTTGGAAAGAATCAAGGACTCCGGCGTAACCGCATTGAGGGTTGCAAGTCTCGTCGTGAGGCCTTCGTAAGCCGATTCGGGATAGCGGTTGATGCAAAGGGTTTTCAAACAATCTTCTAAATTCAGTGGCGGACTAAAGGGCAGTTCGTTGTGGCTTAATCGGTTAACGCAGCCTGATTTCTGCAGCAATTCTGTGGGCATCAAGTCCTTCCTCCTTTGTGAGGGTCTGTATTGCGGTCAAGTCTTCTTTAAGGGCATCCGAGGTGTAAAAAGCATAGCTCATACGTTTTTGAAAATCATAAACGCCAAGAGGTGATTGAAAACGCGCTGTTCCTAAAGTGGGCAAGACATGATTGCTCCCAGCTGTATAATCGCCAACGGCTTCTGGTGTATACTCGCCAAGAAAGACAGCGCCAGCGTTTTGGATGAGCGGCAAGTAAGACATGGCATCTTTGACAGCGAGACCTAAGTGTTCCGGGGCGTAATGATTGGCAAAATCAATAGCTTCTGAAATAGAGTCCGTCTGGACTAAAAATGTATTTTTAGAAAGTGCCGTTTCCAGAATGGCGATGCGGCTTAAAGTATCCTTTTGTTCGGAAAGACACTGAGCTACCTGTTCTAAAAAGTGCTTTTGAGGTGAAAGGATTACCGCTTTTGACAAGGGGTCGTGTTCAAGTTGTGCAAGTGCATCCGCTGCCACCCACTGTGGATTGGCAGAATGGTCTGCAATGATGAGCACCTCACTTGGCCCTGCAATCATATCGATCCCCACTTCTCCAAAGACCAGTTTTTTAGAGGCGGCAACATAGGCATTTCCGGGTCCTACGATTTTGTCCACCTTTGGAATGCTGTTTGTCCCGTAGGCGAAAGCACCAATTGCTTGTGCGCCGCCTAGAGTGTAGACGTTTTGAATGCCTGCCATAGAGCAAGCGCAGAGCAGTGAGGGCGACAAAGTGCCATCTTGCTGTGGCGGTGAGCAGACATAGAGTTCTTTAACACCTGCTATTGCCGCTGGAATCACGTTCATAAGCAGTGTAGAAACATAGATGGCTGTGCCGCCAGGGACGTAGACCATGACTTTATCCAGTGGACGAACAACCTGTCCAAGAGACCGAGTAGGGAAGCTTAGGGCGTAACCTTCTTGAAGTTGTGGGTTATGAAAGGCTTTTAGACGCTCAATCATCAACGTAAGGGCGGATTTCAAATCCTCGCTTGCATTTGCAAAAGCAGTTTCCAAAGCGTGTCTTGGCACTTCAAAAGTTTTTAAATCAACGTTGTCAAAACGCTTTGTCAGTTGGTAGAGGGCTTCATCTCCCTCGGATTTAACCTGTTGAAGAATAGCGGCACAGGCCTCAGAAATGGCAACTTCATCAGGGTTGCTCAAAGAGCGTTGAGGCAAAATTTTAAGACATGCTTGTTTATAGGTATAAATCATGGGTTTTACCTCGTTTCAAAAAAATTAAGTGTTTTTAATGGTTTTTATACACCTGTTGAAAGTTTCAAGCCACTGGGTAATGGCCAAAAAATTTGTTTTGTAGCTAATGGTGTTGGCAACGACTAAAGGAAAAACGCCCATAAGGGTTTCGTAGACGATAAGCGCGTTAGCCTTAAGGGTTTCTCCGCTTTCGACAATGTCGACGATGCAATCGGAAAGGCCTATAAGCGGTGCAATTTCGACAGAACCTTCCAAATGAATAATGCTTATTTGCTCACTTCGCTCTTCGAATAAGCTACGGGTCAAAGTCGGGTACTTTGTGGCAATTCTCAGGTTCTTTTGGCAGGGATTAAAGTCTGCCGGCCCAGCGAGACAAAGTGAACACGTTGCCATGTCCAGAGATTCAATCTCAAAGAGGGGCAGTTCAGCTTCAAGGACTACATCTCTACCCACGATGCCTAAATCAACTGAGCCTTGAGAGACATAGCTCGGAATATCGATACTTTTTAAGAAAACCAATCGAAAGGACTGATTTGGCGCCGCAATAATGAGTTTGCGACTTTCAAGTTGATCTAAAGGAATATTCATGGCAACAAAACAAGACTTGAGAGAATCTTGAATCCTGCCTTTAGCAACGGCAATGGTTAGCACTAATGACGTCCTCCTTCTGCTGCTCGATTGAGAACAAAAAGAAGAGAATCGGTCGAGAACCGTTCCATGAAATTGAGTTGCTTTTGGTAAAGATAAAAAGTATTTTTCGCTAAAATATAGACAGTATCAGTAGAATGAAGCTTTAGAGCCTCCTCAATACTTGAAACTGGGCAAAGTTCATTAACGCCAAAATCTGTGAGCTGCTTCTTGATTGAAACGGGCAACACGGTGCTTTCTAAAACGAATACTTGTGGCAGTGCCTCTTTTGATTTAATAGTCATTTGAATCCTCCTCAAGATAAACAATAAAACCGATGCCCTTATGGGGTGCATCTTTATAGAGATAAGCGCCTCCAGAAGAGAGGCAGGTGTTGCTCGTCAAGCTGAGTGCTTGAAAATAAATACCGTTGTAATGGCTCAATTTTGGTGGATAAGCCAGATCCAAATAAAGATGGTTTAGTGCCCATGGGGGAAGACCTTCAAAAGTTTTTTCAAGCGCTGTAAGCAGGGGTTCTAATGCCTGTTTATAAGTATTGGCCCTCAGTGTTTTAAGCAGAGTGTCATAGGGTCCATGGGCTGTAAGCGCTATGAGAAGATCCTCGTAGTGTGTCACTTGTTGACTAAGGGGCAAAAGCAAGCTTTTGAGGGCAACGGGATTTTTTTTGGTGAGAATCCCTTCTAAATCATCTTTGAGAGGGATCAAACAAGGTTCTCTTCTTAAAATGGCATCTAACCAATCCGTGTGGCTAATCTCGAAAATAAAAGATTCATCGTAAAGAGACCTTAGAACAGTCAGTGCAAGGAGGACTAAATCTTGATCGCGTTCAGTGGTGGGAGAGCTCATAACCTCTGCGCTTAGAGCGTACCGTTCGTCAATTTGGAGAGTCTGTCTATTGTGACGGTATACGGGCTCCGCCGTATAGATCTTTGAGAGGTTTTCAGTAGCCATCACGTCAAGCGCAGATAAGGTATTGTCGTAACGAAGCACATGAACATCGCCTCTCGGCGTAATAAGTTTTACCATTTCATTGTGAAAAGCGCTGTGAATATTCCGTGACAAATGATCAAAAGATTGAAAAAGCGGCGTGCGTATGCGGGTGTGGCCATACTGTTCTAACAATGTGTGCAGTGCATTTTTCATAAGAGAACTCCTTTAAATTCAGTTAATGGGCATAAAAAAATGCCAAGGCCTACGCCTTGACAATAAAGGACGCAAGCACCAAAACGAAGCTTGCATCCGTGGGATACAAACTTGGGGTCAATGATGATGCGCCTTAAAACTAACCCTTAAAAATACAATAGACATAAAATCCTCCGATTTGTTGCTTTATCGCTTTAACGTGATGAAGTGCTTAAGTGTAATCATAAATAGAAAACAGCCGCGTGTCAAGAGGGAAATAATAAGAATTTAAGCCTTTTCTGAACGATGTGTCATCCTTAAAAAATATTGTTGCGTTGAGTGATGATGCAAAAAGACTAAGGGTCAGGGTAACAATCAACATTTTTCGAAATAAATGTTGATTGTTACCCTGACCCCATTTCTGCGATTCAAGACCCCGGATAGACACATGGGTCTATCCCTACGAAAACAAAAAAAAGACCCAAAAGGGCCGCTGAATTATTTGTTCTTTTCTTGGTCTTATGTTCTTATGTTTTACGCACTTTGCACTTTTAGCGCCATAGGTTTCACTCCCCATAAGTATCCATTATAGCTGAAAGCGAAATTTCAATGATTTGTTTAACCAAGATCCGTGCATTTTGCACGATGCAAAACGAGGCCAGTTTGGCAGGGACGCCACATCTGGCCGTTAGGAACTTGGTTAAACTATATTCCTGCCTTCGCTCATTCAGACTATCTGGAGACGTTGGGCAGCGCAACCTATATACCTGCCTTCGCTAATTCAGACTATCTGGATACGCTTAGGCGCGAAACCTATCCAAGACCCCGGATAGACACATGGGTCTATCCCTACGAAAAGAAAAAAAGACCCAAAAGGGCCGCTGAATT
>JBBRGL010000048.1:0-12058 GCA_038240675.1 Peptostreptococcales bacterium | reverse complement strand
TCTTTGTCATTGTTCAGTTTGGGACAAAGATTTCAGTTGTGGCAGACAACATTATCAAAAAGGTCAAGTACAACGTTGAGAAGCAAACCGGATTAACCGTAAAAAAAGTAAATTTAAACATTGAAGGCGTTCGCGTTCAAGCATAACAGGAGGGACAGACTTGAGTACACAGACAATTAATGGTGAACTGTTAGCGCGAATGTTTCGACAGGCTTCCATAAAGCTCAACCAGCAGAGGGAACATGTCGATGCCCTAAATGTATTTCCTGTACCCGATGGTGATACTGGGACAAATATGTCGTTAACAATGAAATCAGCAACCGCTGATATTGCAAATCGGAATTTTGAAACTGTAGAAGAGGTGGCAAAGCTAGTTTCCAAAGGCTCGCTTATGGGTGCGCGTGGAAATAGTGGGGTTATTCTATCTCAGATATTCAGAGGGTTTTATCGAGGATGTGGGGCAAAAGTCGTGCTAACCAGTGATGATTTTGCAGATGCGCTCAAACTTTCAGCCCAAACTGCCTATAAAGCTGTATTGAAACCCGTAGAAGGCACTATTCTCACCGTGATTCGCGAAGCGGGAGATTATGCTTTGACGCTAAAAGAGAGAGATCTTTCGATAGAGGGTTTTTTAAATTTAGTCATTGAGCAGTCGGAAAAAACATTGGCAGAGACCCCAAAGCATCTTGAAGCGCTCAGACAGGCTAAAGTCGTCGACGCTGGAGGCATGGGACTCGTTTATATCCTCAAAGGCTTTCGCGAGGCTTTGACTATGGGTGATGCAGTTGAAGGGCATATTGATGCATTCGAAGTCCCTTCTTTTATAACTGGGGATAGACCTAATTTTGAAGGGCTATCAACCACGGATATTCATTTTGGTTACTGCACAGAGTTTATCGTCAGAGGCAAAAACCTTGAAGAGTGTCATTTGAAAGAGGATATTGTGCATATGGGCGACAGCATGGTCTACGTGCCAGATGAAGACTTGATTAAAGTGCATATTCACACAAATGATCCGGGGCTAGTTCTCCAAAAGGCACTCTACTATGGTGAGCTCCTGCACATCAAAATTGAAAACATGCGTGAACAACATCAACATGTATTGGTAAATCAAGCCGAATTTGAGAGTGCAAGTGTCCCTGAACCTTCAAAGCCTTTTGCATTCATAGCTGTGGCTATGGGGGATGGCATTGAGGCGATTTTCAAAGATTTAAAGGTGGATTATATTATCCAGGGTGGACAAACGATGAATCCGAGCACAGAGGATTTTCATTTAGCCATCGAAAAAATTGGGGCAGATACAGTTTTTATCTTCCCAAATAACAGCAATATTATCTTGGCAGCCACTCAAGCAAAACAGCTGACAAACAAAAATGTCTTTGTCATACCCACCAAAACCATCCCACAGGGCATCAATAGCCTTTTGGCATTCAACGCCTCCTTAACGTCAGAAGAAAATTATGAAGAGATGTTGAAGGCCATTCATAAGGTCAAGACCGTTCAAGTAACATATGCTGTTAGAGATACCTCCATGGGGGATTTGGTGATTTCAAAGAATGATATTTTGGGGATAGTCGATGGGGAAATTGTGGCCTCAGAGAAGAATTTACAAGATGCCATATCCCTATGCATGCAAAGTGCTGTTGAGGATTCTTATGAAATCGCGACGCTCTACTATGGGGCTGATGTCACAGAGGATGATGCGCAGCTGATGAAAGAGCAACTTGAGACGGATTATCCGGACCTTGAAGTAGAATGTTACTCTGGTGGACAGCCGCTTTATTATTACATTATCGCATTGGAATGATTAGGGTGTCAAAAGCCCGTAGTTGATCTTATTCATACTGCGTATAGTTCCGGAATGTTCAACTGGAACTATATGCAGTATGAATAATCGAGAAACTTACTTTTGACACTTTAATCATTGGAATAAACGTATAAGGATTGAGAAGTACTAGGGGGGCTGTGTCAATGCAAAAAGACACGGCCCTTTATGACAAAGCGGGGAGCGCATATGACATTAGAAACCATAAAAGGCATCGGACCCAAAAGAAAAAAAGCCTTTGAAAAGCTGGCTATATTCACGGTGCAGGACTTGGTAGTCCATTATCCAGCGCGCTATGAACCGCCAAGACCCCTCAAAAAAGTCATGGACTGTATCCATAAAGAAAACATACGACTTGAACTCACCGTATTAGAAATCAAGCGGATCAAGACTGCTGCTTACGGAAAGGAGAGACTCCATCTTAAGACTCAGGATGATTCAGGAAGTATTGAGCTGATTTTTTTTAATGCGCAATATATCGTTTCGAAAATTTTTGTAGGTCTCGTTATGACCGTTGAAGGTGAGCTTCAGCTCGATGGCATCAAAAGAACCATGATTCACCCTGAATGGCTCAAGGAAAAGCAGATTGTGGACACGGGTGTACGGCCGGTCTATGGCTTGACGGAGGGCATATCCCAAACTGAAATGCGCAGTTTTGTGAGAGATGCTCTGGGCCAACTGCCTATAGAAGAAAGTTTGCCAGAGGCATTGATTGTCCACGCTCGACTTATGGGAAAAACTCAGGCCCTTAGAGAGATTCATCAACCTTCTTCAAAACAGGTCTATACGGCTGCGAAATATAGAATCGTCTACGAGGAACTTTTCACCCTTCAAATAGCCCTGATGATGATTAAAACAGGCATTGAAACAAGGAAAAAAAACCAACGGTATAAAGCGTTTGAGCTCTATAAATCCTGTATTTCCAAGCTGCCTTTTGAGCTGACAGTGGGTCAATGTGATGTGCTCGAAGAAATAAAAAGAGACCTTAGTCTGCCCACGCCCATGCACCGTCTTCTCCAAGGCGATGTAGGAAGTGGAAAAACAATCATTGCGCTTCTGGCTCTTCTTTTAGCCTATGAGAACGGCTATCAAGGTGCCATGATGGTTCCCACGGAGGTGTTGGCAGAACAGCATTACCGGGCTGTACTGGAATTATATCCATCAGATATACTCGAAAATGTGGTTATTTTGACGAGTGGAACCAAGGGAAAAGAGCAGATCTTTGAGCGGTTGCAGACGGGGAAGCCCATGATAGTCATCGGCACACATGCACTTATTGAAGAAAAAGTCGCGTTTAAAAAACTCAGTTTAGTCATCACAGATGAACAGCACCGGTTTGGCGTTGAACAGCGGCTTATTCTTCAGGACAAAGGAGAGTCCGTCGATGTTCTTGTCATGAGTGCTACCCCCATTCCGAGAACCCTTTCTATGATTCGCTATGGGGATATGGACATATCCATCCTGAGCCAAATGCCCAAAGGACGGCAACCTGTCGAAACCCATAAAATTAAAAAGCAGGCTTTGGGAAAACTGGTCAAAAAACTTGGAGAAGAGCTTCAAAAGGGACATCAACTGTACTTCGTATGCCCCTTGATCGAAGAACATGAAACCCTTGATTTGCAGTCCGCTGAAAACTTATATGAGAAATTAAAAAGTCATTACACGGGATATGAGGTTGCTCTTTTGCATGGTAGACAAAAGGCAAAACAAAAGGAAGAGATCATGCGGGCTTTTTCGGACAACAAAATTCACGTACTGGTTTCAACGACAGTTATAGAGGTTGGAATCAACGTTCCTAACGCGACTGTAATGTGCATTCTCAACGCTGAGCGGTTTGGTCTTGCACAGCTCCACCAATTGAGAGGGCGAGTCGGTAGAGGACAAGCGAAAGGTTATTGTTATTTAATTGCCGAAGGGCATCATATTGAACACAACCGACGGTTAGAAGTTCTCGTGGATTCTTATGACGGATTTTATATTGCAGAGAAGGATTTGGAACTCAGAGGACCTGGAGAGCTTCTCGGCACCCGTCAACACGGTCTTCCAGAACTTAAGCTCGCCAATTTTTTTAAACACCAAGATATTTTGCTCAAAGTGCAAGAGGATTCAAAGTGGCTGATCAATCAACAAAATGAGGCATGCAAATCCTATATTTTAAAATTAAAGAAAAATCTTTCGTTGTAGCGCATAACCCTTAACGGGTTTGGGTATAAGGATTTCGAGGTGGAATATAATGAAAAAAACGATGTTGAGTGGTATAAAACTAATGATTATTTGCGTGTTGTGTCTATCCGCGTATGGGTGTCAACCGGCGGAGCCCATTAAAATCGGCTTTGCTGCAGGGCTTTCAGGTGCCAATTCTGAGGTTGGTGTTGGCGCACGCAATGGCATATTGCTCCTGATTGAACAAATCAATGCGTCAGGCGGCATCAATGGCAGAAATCTTGAACTCATCGTTAAAGATGATGAAAATAAGCTCGACGTTGTTGCAAGAGTTGACCAAGAACTAATAGATAGCGGCGTGATTGCCATTATTGGCCATGATATGTCCTCAAAATTAGCAACTTCTTTAAAGACAATTGAAGGTCAAAAGGTGCTCCTAATGAGTCCTAGCATATCGGATTATAGGGCATCTGGCATTGATGATAGTTTTATTAGAACCATCCCTACGAATTATGATCAAGGCGTGACATTGGCAAGTTTTGCAGTTGAAAATGACAAAAAACACCGTTTTTTTGCAGTGGCGGACGTAGGAAACACGGCTTTCTATGAAGGGATTGTGAGTGGCTTTGAAGCAGTGATTGGGGACAAAATAGTACTCATTACGATCGAAAAAGGCATCGCTGACGATATAGCGCGTATTCGAACGGAATTTTCATCAGGGGATTACGACGGCGTTCTTATGGTGCTCAATTCCAAAGATGCTGCCTATTTAGTTCAATCCTTAAAACAAGATGCCAAAGATATTCATTTTTATAGTTCCAATTGGGCCATGACTCAAGATTTTATTGAACTTAGTGGCTCAAATATGGAGGGTGTAAGGTTTGTCTCCACAGTTGATTTTTTTTTAGAAACCCCAAAATATCTAGAATTCAAGACGGCTTATCAGACGCGTTATAAATCAGACCCTTATTTTTCGGCAGTATATGCCTATGAAACAGGTCAACTTCTTGTTGAAGCGATTCAGAAATCCAACAAATTGACTCACGATGCTCTCAAAGCAAAAATTTTGTCCTTAAGCCCTTTTGAAAGTATACAGGGGACATTACAATTAGATGCTTTTGGAGATGTGAGACGAAATTTATTTATTAATTCCATTGAAAATGGAGAATTTATCAAGCTAAAATAAGGGTGTGAGTGGGTTATGGCAAAAACAAAACTAAAGACATCGTTGAATCTCATCAGTTTTTTTTCTCTACTGATCCCGATTTTAGTCATCAGTATTGTTGCTGTGAAGTTTACAAGCGACTATATACTTGAGATGACATTAGAGCGCAATCAACAGCTTGCCAGCAATGTGGCCAACCAATTAGAAGACTTTTTAAAAGAACCTTCAGAATATTTGATGGTAACGCGTGATTCAATTGACTTCTTGAATCTAAAAACACCTATGAGTCCTAGGTACATGATGCAGTACATTGAAAAGGTCAATAGTCAACACATTGTTTTTGATCACTATATTTTGCTGGACAAATCAGGCATGGTCATAGAAACCACACCCGACATTAAAGAACTTGTAGGTCTTAGCTATTTCCAAAACTCAGTTTTTAAAGCACTTAAAGAAGATCCAAATACCATACAATGGTCTGATATTTATGTGGCGACTGCAAGTGAGAAGAATGCCATTGATTTAGGTGTCAAAATTGACGATTTAACGTTGATTGGGACAATTAATGCCGATAAACTGAATAAGGTCATTCAACATTTGGAACTTAAAGAAAGCACAGTCGTTGGAATAACGGACTCAAAAGGCGTATATATAGCACATACAAATAAAAAACTTGTTGATCAAAGAGTCACCGATCCATTGGTGAACAAACCCGATCTAGAGCTTACTGGAGATGCTGTCTATGCGGGTGAAAAGGTCAGGTATTCTGTCCATAGAGTCTTGAATTTCGGATGGAATGTTGTGATTTACGAATCCTACAAAACACTTTTTGCCTCACGTAGCCACTTTGTTTTGATCCTAGGTCTCATTATGTTTGCATCCTTTATGGGCGTTATGTCCGTGACATCTCGGAATAACAGCCGTATTATGCACCATTTTGGCAACGTCATCGATAATCTTAAATCAGTGGCCCTTGGCAATTACAAAAGCATTGCCACCAACGATGTCTACAAAGAATTTGACGATATTGTCATAGAGTTTAACAAGATGATCTTTGAAATCAAAAGCCGTGAAGAAGAGGTTGTTGCCCATAGAGAAGAAACGATCGCCATGAACGAAGAACTTGAACAGCGCATTGATGACAGAACCAACAAACTGATCAGGGCAAATTTAATTCTCGAAAAAACCCTTGAGGATTTAAAATCTACCCAAGAACAACTGATAGAATCAGAGAAGTTAGCGTCATTGGGAAGTCTTGTTGCGGGAATAGCCCATGAAATCAATACACCCATTGGTGTATCCATGACAGCCATTACCTATTTGATGGAGGAGGGAAAAACCCTACAGGGTCACTATCAGGATGGGAGTTTGTCGAGGGAAGAGCTTCAAGAGTATTTTGATGTATTTTCTGAGGGAACGCGTATTGTGGAAAAAAACATTCAGAAGGCCTCTGAGCTCATCCGGAATTTCAAAATGATGGCTGTGGATCAAAGCAATATTGACGTGCGAGAATTTGAGCTTGGGGCTTATGTGCGAGATGTTTTATTCAGCTTAGAGCCGCGGTTTAAAAAAGCGAAAGCTCAGGTTCAAATCGATATTGATGAAGAAATCATGATCTATGCCAACCCTGGAGATTTTTCGTCTGTCATCACCAATTTAGTCATGAATGCCTTGATTCATGGTATTCAACAAAAGGAAGATGGAAAGGTGACCGTTCATGTATCCATCCACAAAGGCTTATCTCAAATTGATATAACGGACAATGGCGTAGGTATTCCAGATGAAAATTTACACGTTATTTTTGAGCCTTTCTTCACGACTAAGAGGGGCCAAGGGGGGACGGGTCTGGGTTTGAATATCGTCTATAACTTGGTCACACAAAAATTGAAAGGAACAATCCGATGTGTCAGTGAAGTTGGTGTAGGTACAACTTTTCGAATTCACATTCCATCGCTAAAAGATTCTACGCGTGATCATAATCCTCTAATTCGCCATCATAAATGACAGGAACACTTAAAAAGGGTCTTTCTAAACTTGGTCTTGATTTACGGTCCGCTGTGAAGTATGATTTAGAAGGATATTTTGCATGCGGTATTGATTAAGGTGTTCAAGTCTATTTCAAAGAGGTGTTCGTGAGAATAACTGCAGGACAAAAAAGGGGGGCCACTCTCCACGGTTTAGAGAGTGTAGAAACTAGACCAACCCTAGACCACGTGAAAGAAGCCGTATTCAGTATGGTTGGAAATGAAATAGTCGACGCAACGGTCCTTGATCTCTATGCCGGTTCGGGGGCAATTGGCTTAGAAAGCTTAAGTAGAGGCGCCAAATTTGCGGTATTTGTCGATGACAATTCCGATGCCATCAAAATAATTCATAAAAATATCGAAAAATTGAGTTATTGCCAAAACACATTGGTTTTAAGTGTTAAGGACAATGAATCCATTGACACTCTAAGTCGAAAAAAAATGGTTTTCAATATGATTTACATGGATCCTCCTTTCGGTAAAACCAACATCAAACAAACACTTGAAAAACTTTTAAAAACGTCCTTAATCGCTGAGAACGGATTCGTGATTATTGAAGAAGAACACGCCGCGAGGATAGTCCTTGATTTGCAAGGGCTTGTACTTGAAAAAGACAAACGCTATGGGCGGATCAGTATCAGAGTATTAAGGAGAGTCCTATGAAAATCGTCGTTTATCCTGGTAGTTTTGACCCTTTGACCAATGGACATATGGATATTATCAAAAGAGCTCTTTTCACATTTGATCATGTGGTTGTTCTAGTACTTCACAATCCTCAGAAAAAAACATTGTTTTCTTTTGAAGAAAGAGTCCAAATGATTCGAGACAGCGTGAAGGATATTAATGGCGTCAGTGTAGATAGTTATGACGGCTTACTTGTAGACTACATGACAAAGCACAACTATGGTATAATTATAAAAGGGCTGAGAGCAACTTTGGATTTTGAATATGAATTTCAGATGGCCTTGATGAATCGAAAAATCTGCCCAACGGTTGAAACGGTTTTTTTAATGACATCAAATGACCATTCCTATGTAAGCAGTAGTTTAATCAAAGATATTCACAGACATGGAGGCTCAGTAAAGGATTTTGTGCCACCACTTGTAGAAACCTTATTGGACAAAAAAAGAGGAGGCACAACATGAAAATATTGGAGTTGTTAGATGAGTTGGACGAAATCATAGATTCTGCTAATTCTATCCCTTTGACAGGCAAAGTGCTCATGGACCGCAATGAACTGATGGAGATTGTCAAAGAGGCGCGTATTGTTTTGCCAGATGAAGTGAAACAAGCCAAATGGATCAAAGAAGAACGGGCAAAAATTTTGGATGATGCAGCTGAAGAAGCTTCGCGAATCGTTAATAATGCTCAACGAGAAGTTGAAGTTATAATAGATGGTGCACATAACGAAGCGGCTAAACTTGTGGATCGAGATGAAATTGTCCAAAACGCTAGAATTAAGTCTGAAGAAATACTTAAAGAGACCAATGAGCGCGCATTTGAAATCCAAACAGGTGCCTATTACTATGCAGATGATTTGCTTGAACGCTTCGAGACGAACGTCGATAAAATGCTCGATACCATTAGACGCAATCGGCAGGAACTGCAGCGTTATAAGAAGGATTAAAAATAGGGGCTGTTTCAGCCCCGCCGAATCGCTTCGCTAGCCGAATGTCCCGTTGGGACGCCGAATCGCTTCGCTGGCCGAATGCTCCTTTGGAGCACTGAAGATAAAAAACCATATGAAAATATTTTTAAAGTCAATAAAAGAGGGTTCGCATCAAAAAAATATTTTTGATGCGAACCCTCTTTAAATGACTTCTATGGGTTGCCTGGTATAGTCCTCTCCGGTGAGGGAGGAGCCTTGAACGAGGCGGTACACATTGGTGGACTTGACATCTTCATCGAAGAAACGTCTGCGTTCGTCAGTCCACTGACCAAATCGTGAGGGGTTGGTCAAAAGAGGTGTTGTAGAATTTTTTTTGATAGTCCTCAAAATTTCTCGTCCTTTTTGGTTGAAAGCCAAAACCCGAAGATAAGGAACTTGTTCTGCGAAGAGAAGGGGCGTAAGATCAGACGACTTTCTCTTGAGAAGCATATTCATCAAGGCTCTTTGTATACGTGTTCGGGTATATCGTTTGGTTTTGGTCATGTCAATGAGTTCGGTGAGGGAATGAGATGCCAAAACACACTGGAAAATTCGATTTTCAAGCCCCTCCGAAAATTCATGATAGGCACTGAGTTCCTCTTTTTTTTCGGAAAGCAATTGATACTTTATAAAGGCGTAACCCTGTTCTTGACGGGTCAAAAGGCCTTCTGCACCCAGCGCGCTAATTAAGTCGTAGCTTGGAGCGGGTACAGTGGGCTCCACTAAACTCAAATCAACCTCAGACTGCTCTAATTTGCGCCGAATGGCCGTTGCACTTGAAATAGCACCTGTTAGCTCAGTCTCGTGGTAGGCTGCTGTAAGGCGGTTGATGGTATAGGGTGTCATACTGGACTTTGTTTGTATGGCAGCTTTTAAATATTCAATGCCCAAAATATTGTTAGAAGAATAATCTGGCGCGTTTTCAGTGGGGAGACCAAGGGCAATCTCCCGAGCAGCTGGATAAGAGAGCCCTGCTTTAAGGTGAGATTTTAGACGCGCTTTAAAGGCTGGGCTCTCATTGCTAAGCGCCAGTGCTGTTTTGTATAATCCGTCGAGGGAGCCGGTCTCTGAGCCAAAACAAAAAGCGTCGCAGCCAGCCGCTGTTAAGCTCATGACAGCACCCCGTGCAAAGTGTTCGGCACTTGCGCAGGCATAGACAGAAGGCAGTTCAAAAACAAGATCTACGCCGGACTTGACAGCTGCCTCAGCCCTCGACCATTTGTCACAGAGAGCGATTTCTCCCCGTTGAAGGAAATGTCCGCTCATGATAGCGACGGTATGACTTGCATCTGTTATGCGAATGCTTTCTTTCAAGTGATGGAGATGGCCATTGTGAAATGGATTGTACTCAGTGATTAGTCCGGTTAGTTTCATTTCATAAACCTCGATTGTCTAGTGTTGGCAAGCAGAAACAAAATATTCGAAAGATTTGATAATGCTGTGATGTGAAATGGAAAATGTCCTGAAACACTGTATCTTTAGAATAGCAGAGTGAATCGAAAGGGTTGTTCGGCGCTTCGCGTGGGACAGTAGTGGGACAGTAGTGGGACGGTAGTTGTGGGACGGTTGTATGGGAGTGATTGTTTTGGGGTCGAGACCCGTTTAGGTCACTTTATGCTCATGATTTGAGTGTCAAAAGTAAGTTTCTCGATTATTCATACTGCATATAGTTCTAGTTGAACATTCCGGAACTATATGCAGTATGAACAAGATCAACTACGGACTTTTGACACCCTAATCAATCTGCTATTCAGAAGACATAATCCCTTGCGTTGCAAGAGGACATTATCGCTTATTGACCACACAAAATATTCGAAAGACTTGATAATGCTTGCATTTTTTTTATGTTCTATCTATAATAGTAATGTGTTTAATGCTCGGATGCAAATAAAACTTGGGGGTAAATCATGAATGTATTGGTTATCAACTGTGGGAGTTCATCACTGAAATATCAATTGATTGATATGTCGACTGAAAATGTCTTGTCTATCGGTTTGGTTGAGAGGATTGGTCTTGAAGGGTCTATTTTAAAACATCAAGCCTTGGATTATCCAAAAGTGAAAATCGAAGCAACTATGAAAGATCATAAAGAAGCGCTTAAATATGTTTTGGATGCCTTGGTTTCTGAAGAGTACGGCGCAATTAAAGAACTCTCTGAAATTAAAGCAGTTGGTCACAGAGTCGTTCATGCAGGCGAAAAGTACAGCGAATCAGTGGTCATTGACCCCTCTGTTATCGCAGCACTTGAAGCGTGTATCGTCCTTGCACCCCTTCACAACCCACCAAACTTAATGGGCATCTACGCGATGGAGGAACTTCTACCTGGCGTACCTATGGTCGGCGTATTCGATACAGCTTTTCACCAAACCATGAAGAAAGATCAATACATTTATCCTATCCCTTATGAATATTACGAAAAATATGCAATTCGTCGCTACGGATTCCATGGAACAAGCCATAAATACGTTTCACAACGCTGTGCAGCCATGATGGGCAAAGATTTAAAAGATTTAAAAATTATTTCATGTCATTTAGGAAATGGTGCTTCTCTTGCAGCAATTCAAGGTGGCGAGTCAGTATGTACAACCATGGGTTTCACACCACTTGAAGGACTTGCAATGGGCACGCGTTCGGGGGATATTGACCCAGCCATCATCAAATTCTTGATGGACAATGAAGGCTTGACGATTTCTGAAGTGGATAGTATACTCAATAAGAAATCTGGTGTGCTGGGTATTTCTGGCGTATCAAGTGATTTTAGAGACATCGAAATCGCTGCTGAAGGCGGAAATGAAAGAGCTGCACTTGCTTTAGAAATTTTCGATTCACGCGTTAAGCAGTACATTGCAGCATACGCGTCTGTTATGGGTGGCGTAGACGCCGTTATTTTCACAGCTGGCCTTGGTGAAAATTCACCGATGAACCGCGAGAGTATCTGTTCAGGTCTTGAGTTTATGGGATTAGAACTTGATCCTCAGCGCAACAACGTCCGTGGAAAAGAGACCTTCGTCAACACGGATGCATCAAGGGTAAAAGTAATCGTCATTCCTACAAATGAGGAAGTCATGATTGCGAGAGACACCCTTAGATTAGTGGGCTAGTCCTCCTGGTTTAAGGCATTTAGACATCTGAAATTCAGAGCAGTTGACAAAATCGGCCAGTCTCTGTATAATAAAAATGTTGTATTTTGAGGTGTATGCTATGTTGCTTGATTTATCTGTTTTAACCAGCGG
>JBBRGL010000047.1:0-12227 GCA_038240675.1 Peptostreptococcales bacterium | reverse complement strand
TCTAAGCAGGTACTTTACGTGGTCTCTTTGGGACTCCCGTTTTTGGGAATCATCGTAGCAGTATCGGCGATTTTACAGGGGCAGGGAGATGCAGTATCGCCTATGTGGATTAGCACCTTTATGAATATTCTCAATGGAGGTCTTGGCATTATACTGGTCAATGGACTTTTGGGCGTCCCTAAAATGGGCCTTATGGGTGCAGCTTATGCCATGGCAATTTCACAGTTTGTCGCGGCGGTATTTGCACTCTATTTTTTAATGAGGCGACACGGAATATTGGAGAATATTTGTTTTTCTGAATGGCGCCTCTTTTCAACGGGCATTCTCAAATCTGTCTATTGGACGGGTATACCCAGTGCGTTCGAATCGCTTTTTTGGCAGGTGAGTTCCATCCTCCTCATTAGAGCAATTTTGAGTTATGGGGATTATGTCTATGCGGCGTATCAATTGGGACTGCAAGCGGAGAGTATTGCCTATATGCCAGCAGCGGGTTTTGGGGTTGCGGCGACGGCTTATATAGGGAGGTATCTTGGTGCACACAACCCAGAACTTGCAAGGCGTTACTTCCGAGAGATTATGCTTTGGGCAGTGCTTTTGTCTATAGTGGGTGGCGGACTTTTGGTGTTCATTCCTATCCCAATCCTCAGCATCATGACGCACGATCCTCAGCTTCTTGAAATAGCAAAAGTGTACTTAATTATCTGTGGGATTGCCCAAGTGCCTCAAAATATGGCGGGGGTCCTCAGTGGTGCTCTTCGTGGAGCAGGCTATACTAAAGCACCCATGTATTCTGCAGCTCTTGGTCTCTATGTTGTGCGCGTGCCACTTTCATTATTGGCGGCCTATACATTCAAATGGTCCGTCAACATAGTTTTTCTAGCCATAGGTCTGGACATGTGTAGCCGGTTGATTTTCAATGCATGGCTCTATTACAAAACCAATATTTATGAAAACCCGCGCATTGTTTAACCCCCACTATCCTTAAAATTTGATATGATGGCATGAGAGACATACTGTTTGACACCCTAATCATTTAAAAACGGAGGAAGAACCGTGCTAAAGACCATATATATAGGGTTGCTATTGTTCGTCCTCGCTGGGCAGGGGAAATTGCCAGCGACATTGATCACAGAAGATGTTCCGAAGCAGTCATTTTTTGTAGAAACCTTGAGTCCACAGGTATTTGCCGAAATGCAGGGGGTATCTTATCACGAAGGCGCACCTGTTGAAATTGAAGATTTGAGAGTCGTCCATGTTCAGTATGTGGACTTTGAGGGCGCTGAACACAGCGGGGAACTCATGGTGCATGAACGCGTGGCGGATGAGGTGCTCAGTATCTTTAAGGAACTTTATGACAAGGGTTATCCAATAGCCCGAATGAACCGCATTGAAAAATATGGCGGAGATGACGCTGCATCAATGAACGCAGACAATACCTCTGCTTTTAACCATCGACAAGTTGCAGGATCAGACAAGCTTTCGCTCCATGCTTATGGCCTAGCCATCGATATAAACCCAGTCGAAAATCCTTACATTACAAATGAAGGAGTAGAACCTTTGGAAGGTGAAGGGTACGTCGATCGTACCCTCAATGTAAAGGGGCTGATTAAGAAGGGCGATACTTGTTATGAGGCTTTTATTAAGCGGGGCTGGCAGTGGGGAGGGGAATGGAAATCCATCAAGGATTATCAACATTTTCAAAAGAAATATAGTGAGATTGTCAATCCATAAGGAGGGTCTATGCGCATGCTGGTGGTACTTGAAGATCGATTTAATGATGAGAATATTATGGTTATTCGCGAAATATTGCCTGAAAAAGTGTTATACCTTACGACTCTCAAAGGGCTTCATGCAGGCTATTTCAACGATTTCAAAGAATTTATGTCCTATGAGTTTCCCGAGATGATGATTGAAGTGCGTAAAATCGATTTTGCGGTCTATGAAGATATGTATGCTTTTTTTAAAGAACTCAAACAACCTGTCCAAGTCCACCTCAATTCATCAAACGCACTCATGAGTATTCTGTCTAAGGGGTTGTGTGATGCATTTGACATTGAAGGGCTCTATGTGGACATTCTCCAAGATGCTTTATTTGTCATCAAAAGAGACGGCAGCAAGGTGCTAACACGTGACCTTAAATCCCTCAATATCGAGAATTATATAGATTTGGCAGGTGGAGTCATTATTCGCACAAGCTCTGAAATACATCTGCAAGAACCTTACGCTCAGATTGTGGAGTATATAAGCCAACATTTTTTTGAATGGCGGCGACTAAAAGGCGTATTGATCAACACGGAATATACGCTTCATCCCGTTGAAGCACCTGAAAAAGTGATTATTGAAGAAAATCGCATGGGCAAGGGAGAATATCAAAGCTACCAAAGGTTTCGAGAATTCCTGATCAATAAGCGCATCGTTCAATTTCAGCGGTTCAAAAGTGGGCATATCGAACTGAGCTTTGCATCACCTGAAATGAAAAATTTTGTTTTTATCACAGGTTCTTGGCTCGAATCCCTGACTTATCGTACAATAAAAGAAGTGACTGGTGTCGAAGATATCAAAAGTGGCGTGTCTTTTAGTTGGGAAGATGACAACACAGTCGTCAGAAATGAATTGGACGTCCTCGCAACCTATCAGTCACGCCTCTTTGTCTTTTCGTGTAAGGACACCTCGAAATATCACGAGGGAACCCTCAATGAACTGGCGGTACATGCGCAAAAAATTGGAGGCAGTCACGTCTGTAAAATACTCGTGGTCACTGAAATGCCGCAAAAGGTATCCATCGTCGAGCGCGCTCAGGAAATGGGTATTATCCTCATACTCTTTGACGGAAGTTTGACAGGCTTCAAAAGGCAGATAGAACGGGTTTTTAAGAATGCGGATATTTTGAAATAAGTATGGTACAGATGTAAAAATAGTCTTGTGATGTGAAATGGGAAATGTCCTGAAACACTGGGTCTTTAGAATAACAGAGTCAACGATAAGGGTTGTTCGGCGCTTCGCGTGGGACAGTAGTGGAACGGTAGTATACGCGTGATTGTTTTGGGGTCTAAATCGCAGACATAATCCCTTGTGTTACAATAGGGGTTAAGATATCAAAAGGCTAAGTTGTACTTTTTCATGCCACGTATAGGACTGGATGATCCAACGCGTCCTCTATGTGATATGAAAAACAGAGAAACGCCCTTTTGACGATCTAACCCAGTAGGGAATTATCACTTATCGTTCAGAGTACGGTACAGATGTAAAAATAGTCTTTGACGCTCATCGAACTTAGCATTAGACTGTTTATGGAGTCGAGAGAGGAACGTGGACTATGGATTTGTATAAGCACAATTTAAAAATTTTTATTTTGTATGGCGTCATTTTTGGTGCGATGCAAAATACATATCAGCCCTTTGCAGTCAAATTTTTAGAGCGCATTGGTGGCACGGATTTAGATATTTCTCTCTTGAATGCCATACCGGGTTTAATCATGATGTTTGCTGTCATTCCGGGTGCACTTATGGTGAGAAAGCATATCCACATTAAGGCTTCAACTGCAAAAATGATTCTTTGGAGCAGGAGTTTTGTACTCCTCTATGCTTTTATACCTTTTTTGCCATTGACACTTCAACCTATGAGTTTTATTCTCATTACATCGCTTTTGAACTTCCCAAACGCCATTTACACCTCGAATTTTCAAGCGTTTACTGCCGACCTTTTTTCGGAACAAGAAAGACCTCATGCAATTGCAGAAAAAAGTAAATATGCCATTCTGGCGGTTATGCTCGTCACCTTACTGTGTGGACAAATTTTAAGCGGCGTTCCAAAAACTGAAGGACAGAGGCTGTTGATCTACCAGTTCTTCTTTGTATTTGCTTTTTTGCTCGGGATAGTGGAATGGTTTATTTTCAAAAAGTTTGAGATCGCCGACGTCGAGGCCCAAACACCTACACCCATCAAAGAAGCTTGGAAGACGATTTTTGCCAATAAAAGATTTATGAGTTTTACATGGTGTTCCTTAGCCTTTCATTTTGGATGGCAAATGGCCTGGCCCTTATTTTCAATCTACATGATCAAGAATTTAGGCGCTGAAGAAATGTGGATTTCCATTAACTCCATAGCAAGTGCCGCAGCCATGTATTTCACCTATCCATACTGGTCAAGGCTGATTCTCAAAAAAGGCAACGATTATGTCATTGCCTATTCCACTATGGGCATGGCAATGACGCCAATTCTGTTTGCACTTTCACCGAATCTTTATATACTCACAGCCATAGGTGTTGTGACAGGGTTCTTCACCTCGGGAACTATGACAGTCCTCCTCAATGGACTCCTTGAAGTGACGACTGGAAGAGAGCGGGTTTTAGCCATAGCCTTCTATAGCACTTTGACCAGCTTGAGCTTAGCGGTTTCACCACTTGTGGGCAACTATTTTTTACAGAAGTATTCTATCTTTGTGGCACTCTTTATTGCAGCGGGGTTTCGAGCTTTTGGCAGTTTGACTTTTTTCATCCGGAACCATAGGGATAGTGGGTCAAAAAAAGGTTCTCAAATTTCTCCAATGCTGGCAGAGACAGTTGAGTCCACAACGATTGTAGGGGACACGAAAAAGTAACGCGACTTTTAGCGCCAAACCGTCAATGAGAACAAAAGTGAAAGGCGGAACGCATGGAACGAAAAGAGTATATTAAAGGGCTAGTATCTGGTGCTATGGCCTATACACTGTGGGGGTTGCTTCCCTTATACTGGAAGCTTGTCAATGTCGTCAGCTCGGATCAAATCTTTGCCCATCGCATTGTTTGGTCTTTCTTGTTTTTGTCGATTATTTTAAGTGTAAAAGGGCAATTCAAAATCTTATGGGCTGTCTTTAAATCGAAGCAAAATATTATCAATGCCCTTTTTTGCACTTTCTTTATTTCAATTAATTGGTTCATCTATATTTGGGGTGTCAATAACGGCTATGTCATCGAATCCAGTCTGGGCTATTTTATCAATCCACTTGTTTTAACAGGACTTGGAGCGCTTGTGTTTAAAGAAAAGCTCAACAGACTTCAAATGGCAGGGTTTGTTTTGGCCACTATAGGTGTTCTTTATTTGACGATTAAGTACAACCAGGTTCCCGTTATTGCACTGTGTCTTGCTGTGAGTTTTGCCCTATACGGCGTATTCAAGAAGAAATCTAAACTGGATTCCATAGTGGGGTTATCCTTTGAAACACTTATGATCTCCATACCTTCGCTGGGTTATGTGCTATTTTCAGAGTTTAGCGGTAAGGGTTTTTTAGGCAATGTTCCGGTAATTTATATGTTTATTATTACTTTGTCAGGCGTGGCAACCACTGTGCCTTTAATCTTGTACTCTGAGGCGACCAAGCGACTTCCACTGGGTGTTGTGGGATTTCTCCAATACATTTCGCCGACCATTAGCTTGGTGTTAGGCATATTCGTCTTTAAAGAAGCTTTTGATACGACAAAACTCTTTGCTTTTATTTTGATTTGGATGGCTTTGGTTCTTTACTCCATAGCCCAGTACCGCATATTGAAAGAGAAGGTTTAGCAAACGATGATTTGATTTCAACGCTAAACTGCCCTAAAGGGTTTGTATAGAGAAATTGGGGGTGTATTATGGGAGGGGAAGCAAGAACTTTTTACAAAAGCCAACGCAACGATGTTTTGAAGCTTATTGCACTTGTGACGATGTTAATCGATCACGTGGGATATATGTTCTTTGAGGATATGCGCATTTTTAGAACCATTGGACGCATTGCATTCCCAATTTTTGCCTATCAATTAGCCATGGGGTTTAGACATACCTCGAACCGCGTTCGATATCTAGGGCGGCTGGTGATTTTTTCAATCATTTCGTACTTCCCTTACATTTATTTCGATCCGAATTTAGAAAAGAACCCTTTGACTTTTAGTATCATGTTTCAGCTTCTGCTCGGATTTATCATGCTCCAATGTCTCGAATGGGCAGTCAATCAATTCAAAAAATTCAAAATGCGCAGAAGCGCATTGAGCCTAATTTCCGGCATTTGCTTGCTGATTGTCACAGCTGTTTTGGCAGTTGGACCTGAGTTACTTCAAGTGATGTACAGTAATTTTTATTTTAGCTACGGCGCTTATGGCATGTTCTTGATGCTTCTTTTTTACATTTATGGGCACCGTGTTTTTCCGGTTGTATTCGGCTATATCGGTATTACCTTTTTCTCGACTTATTTGATGGGTGCGGAGTATTTCGTACAAGGCGTGAGTAAGCCCTTTCTCAAGTTGATGCTTTACCTCAAGACACTCATAACACGGTTCTCAGAAATATGGGAGAACATCACAACGTGGAATGACGGCCTTAAAACCCTCGAAGGTTATTTTTTTCAGGCCAGAAGCATTATGGCAGTGCCGCTTATCTGTCTTTTGCCGCAGCTAAACATTCGCTTTAAAATGCCGACTTATGTCGCTTATTGGTTTTACCCTATCCACATCACAATACTCGTACTCCTTAAGTGGTGGATCACGACGCATTAAAAAAGACGCATTGGCTCGATGGCGTGCAAGGCGTCTTTTGAAGATTAAGCTGATGGCTCAATATAGCCATTTTCAATGAGTTTTTTGAGGACTTTAATGGGGATTGTCGTCGCCAGAGTCACCTCGGCAATGCTGGCGTTGTGATGGGTTTTGACATAGTCTACAGCTTCAATTTTGAGAACGAGGCAAGCAACACACATACGGTTCAGTGAATCCGTATTTTCATAGAATTGGTTACATATAGGGCAAAGGGATCGTTGCATGCTGACCTCCTATTAGTCAATTTGATTATGTCGTCTGATTTTATCGAGATTCTCACCGAATTTTTCATCCAATGCGTCTCTCATTTCGTGGTATATTTCTGCAATCAAAATATCATGGCTAATAAAACTTTGAGACAGAAGCATGATGGATTTGTTTTGAGTCCAAATACCTGTTGGATTACTGTCATTTAAAATACCGAAACAGCATTCGGAGTTGTCTACTAAACTATTAAGCCATCTGCCCGTTTGCATACTATGCTCAAGTCCACTCATTTCGTGCTGATAGATTTTCCCTATAGGCGCCTCAACTTCTCCGTAGAGCACAGTGATAATGCGGACACCGCGTTTTTTTGCGACTTGAAGTGCTTCGCGAATATAGTGATAATCCTGGGCCCATATTTCAAGTGAGATACTCTTAGTCGCACGTGATAAAACATCTTCGACTTTGCCAATAAACTGAGCGATTGTGTTAAAATGGACAATATACTCAACGGTAGGTTGCTTTGCAACTGCGTTAATATTCTTTTTCAAAAATTCTACCGCATTGGTGACATCCGATTTATAATGGTCTAAATAGCTTTCTAGGGGCAAAGCGATGTATTTAATAGGTTTATACCCTTTTGCAGTGGCTAAACCACGGTCTACAAGTTTTTTCATAGTTTCGTAGATTTTAGACTGGGGCACATCGGAAAGTTTGCTGATTTCATAGGCGGTTTTAGAAGGATCAAGCAAAAGGGTGACATATGCATGGGCCTCGTATTTGTTGAAACCAAGGCTGAGCATAGATTCGATAATCTGTATTTTGACATCTTGTGACATAGAATAACCTCCAAAATTTCGTGACTCTAAAACCATTATAAACGAAAGGCGTCTATATGATAAGGATTATTCAAGAAAGTGAACAAACACAAGTATTAGAGATGCTCAGAAGAGACACCTGCGTCAATTATTTCATGGTCCTCAGTTGCTTATGGGACTCTGATAAACTATCAAGAGTACTGGGCGTATATACTGACAACACACTGACAGGTGTACTCTTAATTCGCCGTTCTGGCAACGCGCATCTCTATTCGAAGGCCACGCTTAATCTCGTTGAAATAGAAACCTTCCTAGAAGAAAATCAAGTGGATGCACTAATCCTAGAAAACACACAGGGACAACTCTATAGAAAGGCGTTTAATTATCCCCTCAACAAGCAGGCGACCGTCATGACTCTAATCCCAATGGCCTTAAAAAAGGTCCCTACAGAAAATACTAGCCCTATAAAGGCGATTGAAAGCACACATGCTAAAGCGATTAAAGCACTTTATACCATTTGCTTTAAAGGGTCCCTCTCAGAAGCCTTGATTGAAAAGAACCTGAAGGAGTCAACGGGTCGAGGATTGGCAATTTTTGATGGAGAGACTATTATTTCGGTAGTACAGACCATCTTTGAGACAAAAGATTCTGCAATTTTATTTGGTATAGCAACTCACCCCGACTGTAGAGGTCGAGGTTTTTCATCTCAACTGCTGAATGCACTTCTGGGAAGTTTAGTGCTTGAGGGGAAAACGCTGCATTTGTTGGTGGAAGACTCAGTGGCCATGGCGCTATACGCCAAATGCGGTTTCAGGATACGAACTACAATTGTCAAAGTGGATCGAATGAAGGTTTCGCCCATAGAAAAAAAACAGGGAAGTAAGCCATAGATTACAGTCATGTTACAAAATATTCAAACAGTTTGACCTTTTCAATTGGGAAGGGTAGAATAGCTTTAGAAGTTCGATAACGATTGAAGGAGGAAAAAACAATGTCCATCGAATCAAACAAGTTAGACAGAAACCTAATAGTTGAATTGAAGAGCTTGAATGACCTCTGGATTCGGATTCGTAACTCGAAGAACACATAGTTCTCAGTTTATCCGTCACAGGTCCAAGCGATCTGTGGCTTTTTTATGTGACAATAGTATTCGTCAAACGATACTGTCAACATCATGGAGCCCATGGTGTTTTATTTTGAAAACAAAATTCAAAATATGGATATGTTGTTATTTTAAGCATTTTCGGATGACTGAAAATCATTAAAAAGTGTCAAACTAAAAGGGATTAATGCCCAGAACGGAGGAAACGTCATGGAAATGTACAGCTATTTATTAGTGGATCAGTATTTTAAGATTGAAAAGAAGTACCCAAAGAAAAATGTTTAATCAAAAGGAATGGAGGGGATAGTATGGATATGTATTGTTACTTATTGGTTGACCAATTATTTGAAATTGAAAAAAAGAAATTGAAAGCGTAATTGCTAAAATAAAAATTGAAGGGAGGGGATAGGTATGATGTCATTATTCCAGATTTATTTAGAACAAACGATAAAAGAAACATTTATGACCACAAACAAGAAGAAGTCTTGAGATAAGAATGCAAACTAGTGGGTCAAAAGCGGAAGGTATTCAAATAAATTAAGAAAGGAGAAAAAAAATGAACAAAATTATGAATAGAGGTAGACGTCGTTGAACGCACTAAGGGTTTCGAAAAACACAAACAACATCTGTCGCCTTTAAAGCGCTTGATCTTCATGTTTTTAAGTGAAGCAATCGAGCATTTTAAAGGTGACAGGCGTTGTGTGACGAGAAACCACTCATAACACAAAATTGATTCAAGAGGTGTATCATGTTTTTTCAGAAAATCACCAGCCCATACAAGGGGCTAAGAAAAGAAATTTATATCCTTTCATTAGCCAGAATGATCAACGCTATGGGCGCATTTGTATTTCCATTGTTGGCACTTATATTGACGGACAAAATTGGACTCTCCACTTCAAAGGCAGGAGAAGTGATGTTTATATTCAGCATCCTTTATCTGCCTGCTAGTTTGGTGGGCGGAAAACTGGCGGACAGCATAGGGAGAAAAAATGTCATTATTTTTATGGATATTTTGGCGATAGGAGTGTATCTCCTTTGCGGAATTCTACCGACGGGAATGATCACGGTCTATTTGCTTCTAACGGCTGCCACATTTATGTTTATGGCAGACCCTGCATACACTGCCCTGGCGTCAGACTATACCACATCAGAGACCAGAGAATCTGCATTTTCACTGCTTTATATGGGCTGGAATTTGGGATTTGCATTTGGACCCATGATAGCAGGGTTTTTGTATAGATCCTATTTTAAATGGATTTTCATAGGAGACGCCCTGACTGCGGGCATTGCCCTGATTATTTTGATTATTTTTGTCAAAGAAATATATGGCACAAATGAAGTAGGGGCAACGGATTATCTTGAAGGTCACGAAAAAGAGCATCACGGAGGCTCGTTACAAGTCATTCTAGAGCGTCCGATTCTCATAATCTTGCCTTTAATTATGATGACGTTTCAGTTTTCGTATTCCCAGTGGGGCTTTATAATGCCTATGCAGGTCAATGCGTTGTATGGTCCAGAATTATATGGATTTTTGGCGAGTTTCAATGGTTTTGTAGTCATCTTTTTTACACCACTACTTACCCGTGGCATGGCAAAACTCAAAAATAAAGTTAAGCTATTTTTAGGCGGCCTATTGTATGCTGTAGGGTTTGGGATGCTTGGATTAGTGCATACTCAACTTGCACTCTTCGTTTCTGTACTCGTTTTTACTTGGGGTGAAATCGTTCTTGCCATTAGTTTTTATCCTCTAATGATGAATTTTGCACCCGCCAATCACAGGGGGCGAATCAGTGCTATTGTAAACAATATTTCCGGTACAGGATACACCCTCGGTCCACTGCTCATGGGTCAATACCTCCTCGTCAATAGTTTTGACAAAGGCTGGTTATTAGCAGGTGCCGTATCTGCTGGAGGTCTAGTAATACTGGTAATCGTTCAAAGTCTATACTTGAATAAAATCGAATTGAATATGATTGGGGAGTCAAAAGCCCTTACTTGATCCTATTCATACTGCAAATAGTTCCTGATGGTTCAACTGGCACTCTATGAGGTATGAATATTCGAGAGACTTACTTTTGACGCCCTAATCAAATATGGAACAGGCGACAGAAAGGAACGAAATACTATGATTACAAGAAAAATCGGACTTATTGAAGGGGAGACTTTATTCATCAAAAAATTGATGGAAGTCTGTGAAATCGCAGATGGATCAACGCCTTCAATTCAGATGATTCATACCTTAAATTGTCACCCGGCCATGAAAAGTTGGATCCGTGCATTCAATCAAGACCGTCTTGTCGGTGTACTCTCGATTTTTCAACCTCAAGAGCATGAGGTTGAAATTTCGGGTTGTGTGGATCCTGAGTATCGAGGAAAAGGGATTTTTAAAGCCCTTGTAGAACAAGCACTTAGCGAGATTTCCACATATGGGACCCCGAATATTCTCTGGATGGTCAATCACTCATTTGCGCCAAGTGTGGCAATTATGCAAAGAAAAGGACTGGCCCTTAAACAGACAGAATACACCATGCGCTATTTTGGTGATCCCAAAACACTTAAGTCCAGTCACGCTATTGCACTGAGACGGGCAGACATTTCGGATTGTGTTGTACTTGCAGCTATTCAAGCTTCGGCTTTTAGCGAAAAGAAAGACGAAGCCCTAGCCCTAGCTCAGCGGTTATTAGAGGATGTTACTCGAGAAAACTTTTTAGGGCTATATGAAGGCAAACCCTTAAGTGCCGTTTCGGTTTTTGTCGAAGACAGTACGGCCAATATCAATGCATTGGCCGTACTGCCCGATCATCAAGGGAAAGGAATAGGGCGTGCTTTTATGGTAAGCCTTATTGAATACTACGCTGATTTAGGCTATGAATTGACCTTAGAAGTCAATAGTATAAATGCACGAGCCTTTGAACTCTACAAGCATTTAGGATTTCAAGTTTTAGAAGCTGTGGATTATTATTATTGATTAGGGTGTCAAAAGTCCTTTGTTGATCCTATTCATACCGCATAGAGTTCCGGATGGTTCAACTGGAACTCTATGCGGTATGAATATTCGAGAAACTTACTTTTGACACTCTAATCAAGGATATCATCTAGAAAATTGAGCGTTGCTCTGTGGATAACTAACAGGGTTTAATAAGTATCTTTGTTGAAAAGTTGTAATCAATAATTTAGCGAAAATGATTGAAAGGTAGTGATTTAAATGTTAGAATATTCAAGAAATAGTATAAATTATTCGTGAAATAATGGTTTTTGACGCTAATAAAAATTACACGTGGAATTTAGGTAATATTTAAATTGTTAGAATATTTGCTATAATAAAGTTGCAAAATGGCAATCGATAAAAATTCATTGAACCAGTAGAAAGGAGTTCATTTATGTCTAAAAAATTAAGCGAGAGTGCAGTAGTCCGGGGGACTTGCATAAAATAATATTATTCGAGTCTCCCATAAAGCTTAAAAAACTTTAGGAGGCACTTAAGTTGAAATACTCAAGTAGAGATAAAAACAATTATCAAAACGAAGCATGTAATGAAAGTTTTATATGTAAAAGCTG
>JBBRGL010000046.1:0-12437 GCA_038240675.1 Peptostreptococcales bacterium | reverse complement strand
AGTGGCGTCCACGTCGTGTTGTATCAAATCAGTGGAGATCACAATGTCGCCAACATCAAGCAGGTCAGAGATCGCACCAGCGACCCCTGTGTTGATGACTTGTTTCGCACCAAACTGCGTAATGAGTATTTGCGTGCAGAGGGCTGCGTTGACCTTGCCTATGCCACAGGTGACAACCACAACATCGTGACCTTCAAGGACACCTACTGCAAACTCCAGCCCTGCCGCACGTTCAATTTTTTCTATTGTCATCTGTTTCCTGAGCAATTCTGTTTCATAATCCATAGCACCTATAATGGCATATGTCATTCTTGATCCTCCTCGGTTTAGGTTATTGCTTCTCAATGCAGACCTGGGCATCTTCACCATTGAGATTGAAGGACTCATACATTTTGTCTTGACCCATGACGATATCAAGGGCCAACGTCTCTGATTCGATATAGTTCTTATACTTGAGTATAGCACTTTCAAGGACTTCAGTACTCATAAGATAAATTTTGATGTTGTCCATGACATTCAAATCAAGGCCTTTTCGCATTTGTTGTATTTTTGAGACCAATTCTCTTGCGAATCCTTCCTCAATGAGTTCAGGTGTCAGCGTCGTGTCGATAATGACGAAACGATTGTTTTCCATCGCCACTGTGAATCCCTCTTTAGCCGTTATGGTCACCAAAATATGCTCTTTTGAAAAGGACTGCACTTGTCCATCGAGGATCAGTTCCACACTGCCACCAGCATCTAACGCAGGCGCCACGACAGAGGCATCAAGGCCTGACAAGAGCTGTCCAAATGTACCAATATTTTTGCCAAGGAGTGGTCCGAGGACTTTGAAATTAGGTTTAAGGGCAAAATTCATATACTGTCCCAAATCTTTTTCGAAGACAAGGGCCTTGACGTTGAGCTCTTCTTTGACAAGTTCAGCCAAATCGTCGATGATCGCCTCATAGCTTCCATCTAAAATAACTGTTTGAATAGGTTGACGTACTTTAATGCGCACGGATTCACGCGCTGCTCTTCCAAGTGTCACCAGATGTCTTACCAAGTCCATTTTCTCTTCAACGCGGTTGTCGATTAAGCTCAAATCCGCTTTTGGATAGTCTGCTATATGCACAGAAATTTCATCTGTCAAATTGCGGTACAGTTCTTCTGATACAAAAGGTGCAAATGGAGCGATAAGCTTCGCCAAAGTGACGAGAACTTCTCTAGTCGTCTGATAGACGGATTTCTTATCCTCTGTCAGTTCAGTCTCCCAAAAACGACGTCTTGAACGTCTGATATACCAGTTAGATACATCTTCGTTGACAAATTCCTGTATTTTTCTAACGGCCTTCGTCAAATCAAATTCTGCCATATCCTGTTCAACACCTTGAATGAGCACGTTGAGTTTAGAGATAATCCATCTGTCAAGTTCAGGTCTATCCTCAGGTGCGATTTCAAAACTCTGAATGTTGATTTTGTCTGTATTGGCATAGAGCGCATAGAAATTATACACGTTCTTCAGAGTACTAAAGAACTTAGAGACAACTTCCTTGAGTCCATCTTCATCAAACTTCGTCGGTGTCCATGCCGGCGAAACATACAGAAGATACCATCTCACTGCATCTGCGCCGTACTGTTCAAGGAGGCTAAAAGCATCAACAGTATTGCCCTTGGTTTTGGACATTTTTTTGCCGTGCTTATCCAGGATCAAATCGTTGACCAATACATTTTTGTAAGGCGAAACACCTTTTACAAAAGTGGAAATAGCTAAGAGTGAATAGAACCATCCACGGGTCTGATCGATGCCTTCACAAATAAAATCTGCAGGAAACAAAGTATCAAAAATATCCTCATTCTCAAAAGGATAGTGATGTTGAGCAAAAGGCATTGCACCACTATCAAACCAGCAATCAATAACATCTGGCAATCTGTTCATAGTGCCGCCACACTTGTCACACTTAATATGGATATCATCCACATAAGGGCGATGAAGCTCTACAGATTCATCAATATTTTCAAGTGCCTTTTCAATCAAATCTTTGCGTGAGCCTATACTTTCTAAATGGCCACAGTCACAGCGCCAAATATTCAGCGGCGTGCCCCAATAACGGCTTCTCGAAATAGCCCAGTCGTTGAGATTTTCGAGCCAATTGCCAAACCGTTTTTCGCCCACATAGCCAGGGAACCAATTGACAGAGTTGTTGTTGGCAATCAATTGATCCTTAAGCTTGGTCATTTCGATATACCAGCTTGGCTTTGCATAATAGATCAGTGGCGTTTTGCATCTCCAGCAGTGTGGATAGTTATGCTCAATGCGCTGTTTTTTGAAAAGTTTGCCGTTCTGGCCCAACCAATCGATGATGTTTGGATCAGCATCCATAACAAACTGGCCTTTCCAAGGCGTCTCTGTATATTTCCCTTCGCCGTCGACAGGTTGTAAAACAGGCAGACCATATTTTGCACCTGTTTGATAGTCATCCTCACCAAAAGCAGGCGCGGTATGAACGATGCCTGTGCCATCTTCAGTGGTGACATAGTCTCCAAGGGTCACAAAGAACGCCTTCTTATCGGCTTCAACAAAAGGCATAAGCTGTTCGTATTCCACGTGTTCAAGGTCAGATCCAAGGAATTCTTCCAAAACCTCAAATTCACCATCAAGCACTTTATGGCTTAAGTTCTTTTCGAGAACCAAAACAGTTTCTTTATGTTTGACTTTGACATAGGTTTCATTCGGATTCACCGTCAAAGCGACGTTTGCTGCAAGTGTCCAAGGCGTCGTCGTCCACACAAGGAAATAGGCGTCTTCGCTTTTGACTTTGAATTTTACATAGACAGTTGTGGTCTTTTTCTCCATATAGCCTTGTGCCACTTCATGAGAAGCAAGCCCTGTTCCGCATCTCGGGCAATAAGGCAATATTTTGTGGCCCTCATAGATATAGCCTTCTTTAAAGAACTTGTCTAAGATCCACCAGACAGATTCAATGTAATTGTTGTCAAGGGTGATATAGGGATTGTCCAAATCGATGAGATAGGCCATCTTTTTCGTCATTTCACGCCAAACGCCCTCGTATTCAAAGACGGATTCTCTACACGCCGTGTTGAAATTGCCTATGCCAAATGCCTCTATGGCTTGCTTGTCATTGAGGTTCAGTCTTTTTTCGACTTCGATTTCGACAGGGAGACCATGGGTGTCCCATCCGGCCTTCCGCTCCACTTTGTGACCCTGCATAGTCTTGTAGCGGCAGACGGAATCCTTCAGTGCTCTGGCAAGAACATGGTGAATACCAGGCCTGCCATTGGCCGTAGGGGGACCTTCAAAAAAGACGAAAGGTTTATGGTTTTCACGGGCAGTGACACTGAGTTTCAACAGATCAATTTCATCCCAATACTGGGTCATTGACCGTTCAATATCTGCAATTTTTCCGGTTTTCAAATCTTTAACACATTTTTGGCACATAGAGCCTCCTAGTCATTTGTTTGGGTTTATAATACGCGCTTATAACAATTCTATTCCCTTTTAATAAAAAAAACCCTAAGCAATTAAGCTTAGGGACGATGATTAAATCGTGGTACCACCCTAATTCACCTTTAAAGAGGCAAACTCGAAAGTCGCTATCGGAACAACCCGCTTGAACTTACTGATTTCAGTTCAAATGCTCTGAGGTGATTGTCACAAGACGCTGCTGTTGACTTTCCACCTAACGTCAACTCTCTAAAAACACCATTTCCCGTGGACTTCCTCTTCCTAGCTTCAAGTGAGGCAAACTTCACCCTGTAAACTTAAATTTGATTATAACTGAATTACTTGTGAACGTCAATGTCTACGCCATAGTTTTCGACTATTTCATGTTGCGCCCTTAAGACACTGAGAAATCTTGTTTTAAATGCCGAAAAATCAGCCTTGAGAGATTCGAGCATATAGCGTTCTTTTTCAATGTCAGCTTTAGCGTCATAGCGTATGCGCTCTGCATCTTGTTCCGCTTGTTCTGACGTTAACCGCGCCCTCTCCTGAGCGGTGGAAACAAGTTCCTCAGAGATGGTTTTGGCGACCAATAAAGTATCGGACATGGTTTTTTCAATGGCTTGATACTTGAAAATTTCACGTTCTAAATGCTCACATTTTTCTTTCATATCAAACCCTTCATTGATATGTTTCTCAAATGTTGCAGACACTAAGGTCAAAAATTCCTCCACCTCTTTAGTCGAATAACCATTGAGCGTTTTGCTGAAAGTTCTCTTTTGTATGTCAAGTGGTGTGAGCATGATTCCTCCTTATCGCATTTAAAACCTTACATTCACGCGAAGTCGATTCTTCTTCGACTCCCCCAATATTTCGCCTAAACAATACCGCCCGTATCCTCTTATGGAGATTAAATCACCGTCTTTAATCTGTTTTGAACGGTCTTCACAGACGCCATAATTGAGTTTGACCTTTTGAGAAGACACTAAAGATTGGGCTTTATCTCGGGAAATTCTGGTGACGGCAGCGACCAAAGAGTCCAGTCGAAGAGATGCTAAATTCACTGTCATGGTTTTAAATTCATGGGTTACGTCAGGCACAGCGCCAAATTCGACTTCGACAGCTGTCACCCCCACATTTTTGACCCGCGTCAAACGCTCAGTCACATGGGTACACAGTTCTCTCGTCACTGCAATATAGGCTTCCCCAGGCAGCGTGCGTATATCCCCAATCATTTCTCTTTTGAGACCAAAACTCATTAAAGTTCCTAGTACGTCACGATGGGCCAATTCCGCAAATTGCTTAGGATAAGTGAGCTTTATAACACTTACAGGGCAGTCACTAGAACCAGAATCGCCCTTTGAAACAAACCGCAGAACGGCATACTCACTGTCTTCAACAAGTCCATATTCCTGAACCTCTATTTCAGCGGATACTTGCTCAACCAAGGCCTCAATTATTGTGCGCTGTTCTGGATTTAAAAAAGGTGTGTGCGTTGACACACCCTTTTTGAGAGTCAAGTTTATTTTGTCTATAACACTGCGAATCACAATACGCTCGGCATCGTCTTTACAGTGGGATAGTGCCATATCCCCTTTGATCATAATCGCGAAACGAGAGAAGTGACAAAATTCATGAGAATAATGGCAATAATTGGCGAAAAGTCAAACATGCCTCCACCGATGCCCAATTTATTGATTAAATCACGTATCGGCCCCAAAATAGGTTCTGTCGTTTGATAAAAAAAGCGCACAATGGGATTTTTGTAATCCTGAGATACCCAAGACATAATCACGCGTCCAAGAATGAGAAAATTAATGATATTGACTAAATAAATTAAAGTTGCCTTTATCAAAGTGCCCTCCTACCGATTCCATTTATAAACTGAATGCATATCTGATTCGTCTGTTGTATTGACTGGACCAAGTTTCCCTGTAACATCCACATTGCTTGGTGCTAAAATGAAAATGCCTCTAGACACCTTTTGAATTTGACCATCAATAGCATAAAGTGCCCCATTGCAAAAATCAAAGATCCGACGTGCCAATTCACTGTCGATTTCTTCTAAATTCATAATGACTGGCTTGCGTGCTTTCAAACTTTCAACAATTTCCGTGGCTTCATCAAAAGAAGTGGGTTGGTGGATGACCACTTTCATCTGTGTATTTGTATGAATATTGACCACTTTGTTTTTCGTTTGAACCGGATAGTTTGATTGATTTTGAGCGTTATTCTGAGAAGAAGCTGCCGCTGCTGAAGACCTAGATTGAGGTTTTGCAACTTCCTCAGCATCGTCATTCTCTTGATCCTCTTCATAATCCTCGAGTCCCATAAAGAACTTGACTTTATCCAAAAATTTCTCTGCCATTTTACCCCTCCTAATGCGTAGTGTTGTAGTCTCTTGCTCCGAAAATTCCCGTCCCGATCCGTATCATATTTGAACCTTCTTCAATGGCTACTTCAAAATCGCCTGTCATTCCCATAGAAAGATATTTCATCTCTACATTATGAAGGGTTCTTTTTTTCAATTGATCAAAGATTACTTTCATATCCTTAAAATATATTCTGACATCTTCCGGGTCATCTGTAAAGGGTGCTATAGTCATGAGTCCACAAATTTTTACACCTTCATTTTCCGCAGCGTTTTGGAGAAGTGCTTCTAAATCTTCCGTTTCGATGCCAAATTTGCTTTCTTCTTCAGAGATGTTCAGTTGAATTAACACATTTGCGCACTTACCAACCTGTAATGCTCTCACTCTTATTTCCTGTAGAAGTCTAAGACTGTCAACAGAGTGAATCAAATCAACCTGTTCGATAATTTGCTTCACCTTGTTGGTTTGGAGGTGACCGATGAGATGCCATGTCACTTCCCCCACTATATCTGGACGTTTTCTCAGAACCTCCTGGACTCTATTTTCACCAAAATGTCTTATACCACTGAGAATGGCCTCGTTCATCACATCAGATTCGACCGTTTTTGTCACCCCAATGAGGGTAATCTCAGCAGGATTCCTATGAATGCGCTCACACGCTTGTTGGATTCTTTTTTCAATTTGCAAAACTGCACTTTGAATACTCAAGAGAAATACTCCTTTTGTTTAATAGACGCTATCGCCTTCCTTGTACTCCAAGGCTTTTAGAATAATTTCGTCATCATGTTTCACAGTCTTTACGCGCTTTTGCTCACCTTTTTCATCTTGTATAATAAAGTAGTTGTCAAACACAATGGCAAATTCTCCATCGTAGGCGATTTCCTTGACGGGGGTAAACCTAAGTTTGCGGTCAATATCTACACTGTATACACCATTTTGTCCATTTTTCTTGACAATAGCTTCAACAGGAACTTTAATGCCTTTGAATTTTTCGCGGACGACTGTCATTTCTACTTTTCTCAACTTATAAAAGTCAGGTGTCTGATTAACGATTTTGAGAAACACTGCCCCTTTTCCGCCAACCTCAAAGGTGTCCATAATAGTGCCTTTAAGGGTTGTGCCTGAAATAGTCACGCTCACCGTATTTTTAAGTCCATACATGGGCAAATCAATTTTGTCGACCAGAAAGACCACATACCAAACTGTGTTGTCCACCATTTTATATAGGTAATCCCCGGGCTTAATCTGTTGAGAAATCAAGTTTTTGGAGGGTATATCCTCCGCCAAAAGCTTTGTAAAATCTAAATCATAGAGGTTTTTAACGTTCAGGGATTCCTCATAGCCGTCCATTTCAAAACTGACAACACCTGAATAGAGACTTCTCACTTCTAAAGTGTTGCCCACTTTCACTTGGCCTGAATCCAAAAGACTTTGCTTAAAACTAGAAAACTTAATGTCATTCATCTGTATGCCAGATTCTAGACGTTCTTTCTTTTGAAGTTTGAGCACCAAATCTTTTTTGAGATCTGGAATAATTTGATAATTTTCGGCTTCAATGCGTCCCAGCAGTTCAGTCCGCAAACTGTCTATCTCTTTTGTCAACTGATCGAGGTCCACCTTAAGACTCTCTTTCGTGACCTCGTCATCACTGATGATTGCATCAGGATCCGCTTTATCCGTTACGGCGATGTCCGCAATTTTATAGCCTTTCTTGATCCTCTCCCCATCAGCAGTATAATACTTTACAGTTCCGCCTATTGCACTCTGCACCAGTGTTTCATTCCTAAGGACAAAACCCGTTACTGTCTTTTCAAGATTTAATTCGCCATATTCAAGTTTAATCAAAGGATATTCTTTTAACACTACTTTATAGACATACAAGCCCGCAAGATACAATAAAATAGCAAATATAACGATTGAACTCAAGAAGCGCGCTTTATTTTTAACTCTCATATAACCGCCTATCATTCATCCACAAAATACAGACATTTTCATTTACTATATTATAACATAGGATGGGATACATCAATCCTTTTCTGAGTGTTTTGTACACAATATGGTTAGGGTGTCAAAAGCCCTTAGTTGATCCTATTCATACTGCATGTAGTTCCGGATCGTTCAACTGGAACTATTTGTAGTATGAATATTTGAGAAACTTGCGTTTGACACCCTAATCATATAATAGAAGATACTTCAATTTTTCTACAAGATATAGAAAAACCAACATTCAAAAATTAAAAATGCTCTATAAAAACAATAAATATGTATATACCATCACATAAAAAGTGTTAGTATGGAGGTGGAATGTCAAAACGAATAACAATTCAACCGAGGTGCATCTAATATGAATGCTTTTGCTCAAAAAATCCGCGAACTCCGCATGCACTTAAAACTCAGCGAAAAACAGCTGTCCCAAAAATGTGGATTAGCTGAAAGTTATATTGTACAAATTGAATCTGGTAAAAAGGTCATTAATGAAGAGTCTGCTGAGAAAATCATGGCCGCTCTTGGCGCAAAATCAGATTTTGGTTTTGAACAAGAAAGCGCATCAACACCAGTTGCCCCTCTTCTTAAAGTCAAGCCTTTGGTTGAATCTAAAAAAACTGCACCTTCAAAGATTGACACTTTAGATCCAATCAACCAATGGGCCGATGCCTTATCTGGCATTATACGCCCCTACCCTATTTACGCCTTAGAGACCAATCAAATAGTGGGAAAAAAAGAGCTCGCAGTCATTGGTAAAAAAGTTGAAGGCTATGCCCTTGATAAAATCCGATTTGTTCAAATAACCCAAAATGACATGGCAGCATATCGTCTTTTAAGGGGGGATATAGTGCTTGTTGAACTGACTAAAGATCAACCACAACAAGGTTTATACCTTATCGAAATCAATCAATCAAAAATGATACGCTTTATTAAGAGAGAACCTGGAAATAAATACACCCTATCCAAAGGGATCAAAGACGAAATCCAACAAACCATCGAAACAAAAAATGTTACCATCATCGGCCTCTGTGTGCGTTCCGAAGTCCGATTAAGTCAACTCTAATCGTAGAAAGGGCAATAAAAATATGAAAATCCTCATTGTAGGGGCTGGAAAGCTTGGACGAAAATTAGCTTCAGCAATGTTAGAAAGCGATATTGACGTTACGGTTGTCGATATAAATCCATTGGTTATCAATCGGCTAAAAGAGCATTTAGACGTCTTAACCATCACCGCAAATGGCGTCCGCAAAGACATTCTTGAAAATTTGGCAATCGAGACGTATGATCTGTCTATTTCAGTAACAGGACAAGATGAAATCAATATTATCATCAGTTCCATTGCCAAGAGTTTGGGTTGCAAAAAAACCATTGCCCGGGTACGACAACCCGAATATGTCACACAAAGTGAGTTCATAAAGAAACTGTACAACATCGACCACATTGTAAATCCAGATTTGTCCACGGCTTACCAAATTGTTCACTATATAATGGATAGCTATAGCTTCAATTTAGGAAACTACGCTCAAGGTAGAATTTCAGTTCTCAACTTCAACGCCACCATTCTACCACACTATATCAACAAAAAAGTGCGCGATATAAAACAAATTGAGCAATGCATTATCATTGCTATTTCTCGAAATGGCCTCACCATTATTCCTCAGGGTGATACCATTATCAGAGAGAATGACAAGCTATTGATAATGGCAGAGAAATCGAACATTAAAGCCATTGCAACACGGCTTAAACTGCCCTTAGACCACCGCATAGTCAGACAAGTTATGATTTTAGGTGGTGGAAAAACAGGATTTTACTTAGCGCGTGAATTAACAAAACGAGGACTACTTGTCAAACTTATTGAATCAGATGTCTTGCGCTGTCGAGAGCTATCGGACAAGCTCGATCACAATACACTTGTGATTCACGGCCAAGGAACGGATGCCGACCTCCTTCATGAAGAGGGTTTAGAGAACATGGATGCCTTTGTATGCGTCACTGGATATGACGAAGAAAACCTCTTAATGTCAATCAAAGCCAAGCAGCTCAATATCCCAAAAGTGATCACAAAAATATCGCGCGAAAGCTACGGCCCTATCGTCGAACAAATTGGCGTCAATATGGCTATAAACCCCGTGAACGTATCTGCCAGTGAAATCATGAAACACGTCCGCGGAGGACAAGTGGTCTCCGTGCATCTGCTCATGGATGGTCAAGCTGAGTTGACAGAAATTATTGCCCGAGATAACCTCAAAATTCTCAATACGCCACTTAAACGCTTAAATTTTCCAAAAGGCTTTGTGATTGGTTCCATCATTCACAATGGCGAAATTATTATTCCAAGTGGAGATTCCATCATCCAGGCAGGCGATATAGTTGTGGTTTTTTCTCTATTATCCTCTCTCAAAGAATTAGAAATATTTTTCAAACTCAAAGGCGAATAATATGAATAATCGAATGATTCTTAAAGTCTTAGGGTATGTCCTCATCTTGATTTCGATGACCATGATTATCCCTCTTTTGATTGCTTTTTTTAACCATGGCACGGATACCTTTGCTTTTTTAGTCAGCATAGGCATAACCGGCGCCTTCGGTGCGTTGCTGTCGCAGATTCCCTTAAAGAAAAAAACGATTCGTACCAGAGAGGGCCTCGCTATCGTAACTTTTAGTTGGCTTTTCGCCTCTCTCTTTGCGACGCTACCTTTTATGCTCTCTGGCGCTATCCCCTCCTTTTTCGACGCGTTTTTCGAATGCACGTCAGGCTTTTCAACAACTGGTGCTACCATTATTCGAAATATCGAAATCCTACCTCTCGGAATTCTTTTTTGGCGATCTTTCACCCATTGGATTGGTGGAATGGGCATTTTAGTTGTTGCTGTGGCAGTGCTCCCTTTACTTGGATCCGGTGCTTTTCATATTTTCAAAGCAGAAAGCCCCGGACCAATCACAGAAAAACTCGTCCCGCGCATCAAAGACACTGCCTCAATTCTCTATATCGCTTATATCGCATTGACCCTATTTGAAATTATTCTTTTGATGTTTGGTGGCATGAGCCTATTTGATGCCGCAGTGCATACGTTTGGAACACTTGGCACAGGTGGCTTCTCCACAAAAAATGGCAGCATTGGCGCCTATAACAGCAATTACATTTTTATTGTTATATCAATCTTTATGATTTTATCCGGCGCAAATTTTTCTCTGTATTATGAGCTCATCAGTGGCAGATGGCGAGATGTTCTAAAAAACGAAGAATTCCGCCTTTATATCGGCATTTTGACTGTTGCCGTTGTTGCCCTCACGGTAAACACACATTTCACCCTGTACAATAATTGGTATCAATCCTTCGTTCATTCGCTTTTTCAGGCCAGTTCCATTATGACCACTACAGGCTATTCCACAACGGACTTTGATCTTTGGTCTGGGTTTTCAAAAGGCATTCTTTTCATATTGATGTTTGTAGGCGGAAGTGCAGGATCCACTGGGGGTTCCGTCAAAGTTGTTCGCATACTTGTACTCTACAAAATTCTCCAAAGAGAGTTCTTGAAGATACTGCACCCCCGATCCGTCATCGGCATTAAAATTAATCAACAAAGTATTCCATCCGATATTGTCACCAACATCGTCAGCTTTTTCATACTCTATATCGCTATTTTTGTAGGCAGTTCCCTTCTCATCAGCCTTGAAGGCATCAGCTGGATAAGCGCAACAAGCTCTGTCGCAGCAACCCTTGGAAACATTGGACCTGGCTTTGATTTTGTTGGACCGACGCGCACTTATGCTGATTTTTCGAATGCCAGTAAAATGCTTTTTTCAATACTCATGATCACTGGCCGCTTAGAGCTTTTTACGGTAATTGTTCTTTTTTCACCAAAATTTTGGAGAAGTTAAAACGCAAAAGGACCGTATCAAAAATGTAAATTTTTGATACGGTCCTTTTTTTTAAAACAATCGACCATATTTCATCAATATGTGAACTTTTTCAATGGTTTTCACGTTGAGTTCAACGACTTCATCTTCTGAAGTCAGTATCACAAGACTGTTCTCTTTTTTCTTGGCCCCCACTAAAGTCCCTCGAATAAGACCGTGATCTTGCAATCTGATTTTAAGAACATCGCCTATATACAGCACTTTTCTGCCCAACTTAAACACTTTGAGCTCAATGGCATCCAAATGCTTTTGAGACAACCTTTGCGTCTTGATAAAGACCTGATTTTTCATAAGGCCAAGGCGTTCGCGCACAAGCACAAACAAATAGCCACATAAGCACAGTAGCAATAGCCCTATCAACACCTGAATTATAAACATGTTGAATTTCTCCTTATACTATCCTTGATTCCAGTTGCCGAGATCGGCATTTTCTTCCATTTCGTGCTTCTTCTCGCGCTGCATCAGCCCTGGCACGGCTTTCCTTGGATCGTACCCCTCATACAAAACCCTATAGAGTTCACGTGTAATGGGAGCATAGACGCTGTATTTCAGTGATAACTCATAGGCAGCTTTAGCGGTGTATGCGCCTTCAACAACCATGCCAATTTCAGCAATAGCTTCTTCAAGGGATTTCCCCTCTCCTATCATTATACCACACCGTCTATTGCGGGAATGCATACTGGTGCAGGTGACAATTAAATCCCCTATGCCCGTCAACC